>JACCTI010000270.1 GCA_013812515.1 Chthoniobacterales bacterium | reverse complement strand
ACCTACGACCGCAGTCACCTCATCAAACGCGCCATCTCCACGCTGCGCGAGAAGCTCATCGAGGAGAGCATCGTCGTCGCGCTCGTCTGCATCCTCTTCCTCTGGCACGTGCGCTCCGCGTTGGTCGCGATCATTACGCTACCGATCGCGATCATCCTCTCTTTCGTCCCGATGCTGCACCTCGGACTAACGAGCAACATCATGTCCCTCGGTGGCATCGCCATCGCGATCGGCGCGATGGTGGACGCGGCGATCATCATGGTCGAGAACGCGCACAAAGCGCTTGAGCACTTCCGGGACGAACACAAACGCGAGCCAGACGCTGGCGAGCGTGTGGAGGCGATCATTGGCGCGGCGAAGAGCGTCGGCCGCCCGCTCTTCTTCTCGCTTCTCGTCATTACCGTCAGCTTCATTCCGGTCTTCTCGCTCACGGCGCAGGAAGGGCGGCTGTTTAAGCCGCTCGCTTACACGAAGACGTTTTCGATGTTCTTCGCCGCACTGCTCGGTGTGACGCTCGTGCCCGTGCTGATGACGTTGCTCATCCGCGGCAAGATCACGCCGGAGTTCAAGAATCCGGTGAACCGCTTTCTGATCTGGGTCTATGAGCCGTGCGTTAATTTCGTCCTGCGTTTTCGTTGGCTGACCATCATCGGTGCCGTTGTCCTGCTGCTCGTCACGTTGATTCCGTTTAGCCGGCTGGGCTCAGAATTTATGCCGCCCTTGAACGAAGGCACGATCCTCTACATGCCGACGGCCGTGCCCGGCATGTCGATCAACGAAGCGACCAAAATCCTTCAGATCCAGGATCGGCAACTGCGGAAGATTCCCGAAGTCGAAACCGTTTTCGGGAAAGCCGGTCAGGCCGAGACGCCCACCGATCCGGCACCGCTCTCGATGTTCGAAACGGTCGTCACTTTGAAGCCGCCCAGCGAATGGCGACCTGGGATGACGTGGGAGAAAATCCTGGCGGAGATGAACACCTTCAAGACGCCCGGCATGGCGAACATCTTCTGGATGCCGATTCAGACGCGCACCGAGATGCTCACGACGGGCTTTCGGACCGCCTTGGGCCTAAAAGTCTTCGGAGATGACCTGGGCAAAATTCAGGAAGTCGCGATCCAGATTGAGAAAGCACTGAGCGACTTTCCGAACACGCGCAGTGTCTTCGCGGAGCGAACGGCGGGCGGCTATTTCCTCGATTTCACCGTAAACCGCGAGGAAGCCGCTCGTTACGGTCTGACCGTCGGCGACGTGAACGACGTGATCGAGACAGCAATCGGCGGCAAGACAATCACGACGACGGTGGAAGCTCGCGAGCGTTATCCGGTTAACGCCCGTTACGCCCGTGATTTCCGACAAGACCTCGACGCTCTCAAACGCGTGCTCGTGCCCACGCCAACTGGCGCTCAGGTGCCAATCTCACTTCTCGCCAACATCGAATACAAAACCGGCCCACCATCCATTCGGAACGAAAATGGAAAGCTTGTCGGCTTCGTCTTTGTCGATCCAAGCGCGAGTGATATCGACGGCTACGTGCGAGCCGCGGCCGAACGAATCCGCGAGCGCGTGCAATTCCCAGCCGGCTACTACATCGAATGGGCAGGCCAGTTTCAGTATCTCAAAGCCGCTGAAAAGCGCCTCCAGATCGTCATCCCCTTCACACTGCTGATCATCTTCGTGCTCATCTACATGAACACGAAGTCCGTAACGAAAACGGCCCTCGTCTTGCTCGCGGTGCCGTTCTCACTGATCGGCGCGTTCTGGATGCTCTACCTGCTCGATTACAACATGAGCGTGGCCGTCTGGGTCGGCCTCATCGCGCTCGCCGGACTCGATGCTGAAACCGGTGTCATCATGCTCCTCTACCTCGACCATGCCTGGGACAAGTTCCGCTTCGAAGGCCGAATGAACAACATGCGCGACCTGCACGACGCCGTCCTCGAAGGCGCAGTGCAGCGCATTCGCCCGAAGATCATGACGGTCTGCGCCATTCTCTTCGGCCTGCTACCGATCATGTGGTCGCCCGCTACACAAACCGGAGCCGACGTGATGAAGCGCATCGCGACTCCGATGATCGGCGGAGTTATTACTTCTGCCATTCTCGAACTGCTGCTCTATCCGGTGATTTACGTCATCTGGCGTCGAAGGTCGCTGCCGGAGCAAGGTCGCGACGAGGGACGGTCTGCCGCCGGAACTCCTGCGCTGGCATCATAAGGCGATCTGTTCCGGGGGAGAACCAGCGGGCTGCCTTTGCCGCTCACAGTTGCGCTTCGCGCGAGAGACCTTGAAGTCGATTGTCCAAAGTGACCACAAGGCCGCAATGCAAGCTTGATTCTTTCGCCGCGCTGCGGGTC
>JACCTI010000246.1 GCA_013812515.1 Chthoniobacterales bacterium | reverse complement strand
GAGATCGGATGTAATCATGGCTGTGCGCAGCGGAAGCGCCGCTTATGGTCAATACCGTCGCATCAAGCGGACCGATGATTCCGCTCACAAATTACCCGGCTGCCTTCTTTGTTGGCCGGGAAGATGTATCTAATCCGAAGACGGTAGTCCTTGATAATAGCTGTCGTATCGGAGTGCAACCCGAGCGCGCCAACATACCAGCCGAGCGGGTCGGTTTCTGTTTGCTTGCTCAGTAGGTATCGTTAGCATTTCCAATGACCGTGCAGCGGGCGATTCATACTTTCGATAATGGCGTCCGGGTCTACGAGGACCATTTGGATAGGAAGCAGCGCAAACGTTACCGGCGGCGCAACGTTCACGAACCGGAGGAGGAATATGTCTTTACCGAGCTAATTAACAGGCTGCCTGTGCAGGGGTGTTTTGTAAACGTCGGGGCAGCGTTTGGCTACTACGTAATCCTGGCCCACAAGCTCTCTCCCGGACTGATGATCCACGGCGTCGAACCCATGGAGCGACATCGCGCGTTCCTGCGTGAAAACCTGCGCTTGAATGGCCTGCCTGATGGCGATGTCGTTATCCATCCCGAGGGCATTAGCTCTTCCGAAGGTGAGGTAAGCTTCCTCAACGAGGGGTACGGCAGCTGCATCCCACGAGACTCGAACCAAATACGAGTGCTAAGAGTCCGCTGTCGACAATTGCTCGAGCGGATCGGGCTCCGGAAACGAAAGCACCAGGGCCCCCGAGTCTTGACAATCCCAACCGTTACTCTTGACGCACTCGTTAGGCGAATTGGCCGCCCGGTCGATCTCCTGCAGATGGACGTGCAGGGGCTAGAAGTCGAAGTGCTAAAGAGCGGTGTCACGTCTATGGCAAGCGCCGCGGTGAAATCATTTCTGATCGGCACCCATAGCCTAGAGATCCATCAGGAGTGCGTCACGCAGCTACTATCCCACGGTTACATTATTGACGTCGATCAGCCCGACACAAAAGAGCAGCCGGACGGAATACTCTTCGCGCGACATCAATCGACGGAAAAATATTCACGATAACTGCCAAGTGTTGGAAGGCGCCGCGGAACAGAACACGCGGAAACTCTCCGCCAATTTCGGAGCGCGTCACCGGCGAGCCTATGCGACATTTAAAGCTCCTCGTTCCTGCTCGAAACCTTGGACTAACGAGTACGGCAGAAGGCCTCCATTTATGCTTACGCGGCTTTAAAATTGCCTAAGTCTTGAACCGGCTTGTTCTGGAGGCGACCTCCAGGCTCTCTCACCCGAAAGCGTGAATATTGAACCTTATGTCCAATACAACGAGGTGCGTTAAATCATTTCACCTTCCCGATTGCCCGCTCGCGCCCGGTTCTTTTCCCCGCTCCGACTGCGTTATCACAGTGCGAAAGCCGACGTGGTTGGTCCCCGTGTCGGGTTCGCCTTTGCCGCGACCGCCAGGCATATAGCGTTTGCAGTACTGGTCGGTGCAGAGGTACGAGCCGCCTTTGTGCACACGCTTTTTCGCCCCCGGCTCTGACGGATCGACACTGTCGACTGGCCCTTGTGGATTGCGCGCGACACCGCCGGCGTCAGCCAAGGTCTGATAGTAATCCGGTCGATACCAATCGCTGCACCATTCCCACACGTTGCCAGCCATGTCGTAGAGACCGTAGCCGTTGAGCGGAAAGGAACCGACCGGCGCGGTGCCGACAAAACTATCCTCACCAGTATTTTTGTCTGGAAAATGTCCTTGAAAGGTGTTCGCCATCCACTTGCCGGCGGGCTTGAACTCGTTGCTGCCCCAGACGTACGGTTCGCGCTCCAACCCGCCGCGCGCAGCGAACTCGAACTCCGCTTCCGTCGGAAGCCGTTTACCGGCCCACTTGCAGTAAGCCAGCGCGTCGCCATAGGCGATATGCACGACAGGATGTTTCTCTTTGTCTTTGAGATCGCTGGCCGGACCGGTGGGGTGACGCCAGTTCGCCCCTTTCAGGTAACCCCACCACCGGAAATAATCGTCCAACGGCACGGCTTCGTTAGGGGGCGTGAACACGACCGAACCGGCGACGAGACTTTCTTCCGGCGCAGTAGGAAACTCTTCCTTCGTTGGCTTCCTCTCTGCGATCGTGATGTAGCCCGTGGCTTGGACGAATTTTTCGAACTGCTCGTTAGTCACTTCCGTTTTGTCCATCCAGAAGCCGTCCATGTAAACGCGATGCCAGGGGCGCGCATCGCCAAACTCCGGCTCGTCCGATCCCATCCAGAACTCGCCGGCCGGAATCCAGACCATTCTATCTAGCCACGGTTTGGCGGGCCAGGTTTCAGCCGAAGCACCCAGCGCCTCCTTTGCAGCGCCTTTCACTTCATTGGCGCTGGCCACATCCCCTGTGAGGGTGGCAGCTGCAAAGAGCGTCGCGCGCGAAGAAGTCGCGGTGCAACACGATTTCTCGTCCGTCATCGGGGGCGTCTCGCCCTGCGCACCGCGGGGAAGGAGCGCGGCGAAGACGAGCGCCGTAATGCGCAGTAGCATGGAATTCGTCCTAGCCTTGATGCGCGCGCGATTGCATCTCTCTGGTGGCTCGAGATTGCACCTCTCCTCCACGAGTTTCACCTTGACCTTCCAAGCTCGCGCAAACTACAACCACAATCTATTTCGGAATCTTGGAAGCCTAAACTATGCACAGAAAACTCGTTCTTTCGCTGATCCTGACATCCATTCTTTCTCTAACTCCCAGGATTGTCCACGCCAAACCAGGCCCACCACGGCCAGACGATGTAGACGTCCTTCGCGAATTTGGGGGCGGCCCAAAACAATCTCCCAACATCCTTTTCATCATCCTCGATGACGTGGGCATTGATCAACTACGATCATTCAACCCCTTCTCCCCGCAAGCCGTCCCTCTCCGCAACATTGGCGCCATTGTGAACAACGGCGTGAAATTCACGAATCTCTGGACGATGCCCGAATGCTCTCCGAGCCGGGCCTGTTTCTTCACGGGAAGGTATCCGTTGCGCACGGGAGTAACGGCGGCGCTCCTGCCCGAAGACCTGCCCCGCGCACAGGTTTCTCCTTACGAAGAGACCATCCCCCGCGTGCTCGCTCAGGCCGGTTACACGAGCGCATTGATCGGCAAGTATCATCTCGGTGGACCCGAGAACAATCCCGCCGGAATGGCCGCGCCGGCGCAGCTCGGATGGGATTTTTTCAATGGGAATCTCGCTGCGTCTCCACCCGCGATCGATACCACGCTCGGCGGTCAATATTTGAATGATGCGGTCGAAGTTCGTTATTCCTGCGGCTTCCCGACAGGGACGCAAACCGGAGCCTGCTGGTTTCAGGATTCGAACGGAGCGCCGTACCGCGACGACAAGAGCGGCGCGGGTTACACCGGCCAGCAATGTGTAACGATGGGCGGGATTCCGGCGCTCGACGTGAATGGCAACTTCGCGCCTAGTAGCGCGCAGGCCAATCCGAACCCGCCCGACTTCACCAAACAAAATGCGTACTACGTCTGGCAACGCGTCACCATCGATGGGAAGAAAATTGAGACTTCGCTGGCCCGCAAGTATGCCACGACCGCCCAAACCGACGACGCAATCGATTGGATCAACAAGGAAAACGCCAGGCAAAACCGCCCGCCTTGGATGTGCACCGTCAGTTATAACTCGATCCATACTCCTTATCAGCAGCCGCCATTAGATCTCTATCCGCGGGGATTTATCTGGCCGGTGGATCTTCCAATTGATGCCAGCAACATCGCGGCGCAAAAGGTCATCAGCGATTTGATGCTGATCGCGATGGATAAGGAAATTGGGCGTCTGCTGGTTGGAACGGGTCTCGCCCGCGAAGGTCCGCGCGGCGATCTGATCTACGAACCGGCGTTGACCGATACAATGGTCGTGGTGGTCGGTGATAACGGAAGTTTCTTTCCGAGCGTGAACCTCCCTTATAACCATCTGCGTTCGAAGGGAACTCCATATCAGACTGGCGTCTCGACGCCTCTGGCGATCTCGGGGCCGCTTGTCAGCAGGCCCGGGCGCGTCGTCGATTCGATGGTGAATTGTGTCGATCTGTTCGAGTTGTTCGGCGAAATCGCGGGCATTGAGGTGCGCCACGAAGTCCCCGCGTCGCATATTCTGGATTCGCACCGATGCTTGCGTATCTGACCAACCCATCGCAACCGAGCATCCGCCAATTCAACTTCACGCAATTGGGCGATGGCCTGAAGCCGACGAGCCTGAAACTTTATCCGTGCGTGCTTCCGATCGGCGCGAACATGGCTTGCACGGATATCCTTTTTACGTCCCAGCAAATATGCGAAGGCGAGGGCGGCTCGTGGTTCGGGCCGACTGACGCACAGCCGATCCCTCCTTATCCAGTGTGCTGCGACGTGCGCGCCAATGTCATTCCCGATTTGATCATCGCGCCGATCGAAGCTTGGGC
>JACCTI010000225.1 GCA_013812515.1 Chthoniobacterales bacterium | reverse complement strand
CCTTTGCAGCGACCAAAGGCTGCTTGAGGCGCTCGATCACTTCGTTGAGAAAGCCAGTGACGAGCAACTGATGAGCAACTGGCTTTGGAATTCCCCGAGCGAGCAGATAGAAAAGCTCTTCTTCGTTGAGCTGGCCGGAAGTAGCGCCGTGGCTGCATTTGACGTTGTCCGCCAGAATCTCCAGTCCGGGCATTGAGTTCGCCTCCGCGTCGTCGCTGAGAAGAAGGCTGCGAACTGTCTGATAAGCGTCAGTGAAGTGCGCGTGCGGTTCGACGCGAATCAACCCGCCAAAGGTGTTTCTCGAGCGGCCGCCTAACGAATTTTTGTAGAGAAGATCGCTTGTTGTGTGCGGGGAGACATGATCCTGCAGAGTCCGGGCGTCGAATTCCTGCGCGCCATCGGCGACAGAGACCGCGAGGAGATCGCTTCGTGCGCCCTCGCCTGTGAGACGGCTCAGACTTTCGAAGCGTGAATACGCGCCGCCGAGGTGCACATTCAGACTCATGGCAGAAGCGTCGCGCTCTGCCTTGGTCGCGTTCATCTGCACCGAGAGAACGTTCTCTCCCCAGTTCTGCACACAAACGTAGGTGACCTTCGCGCCCCGACCAAGAACGAGGTCGTTCACCCCGCAGGCAAAGCCGCGCCGGTCATCGCGTGCCGACCGGAAATGCTCGACGACGATGATCTTCGAAAGCTCGTCAGCGATAAGGAGCGTGTGAGGAAAGATGGACGCGTTCTCGCTGCTGAGCCAATGAAAGACCTCGATCGGCAGCTCTACTTCCACACCGCGCGGCACGTAGATTAACGTTCCGGACTTCGCGAGCGCTTCATGCAGAGCGGCAAACTTCGCGGAGCCGAGCTCGGCGGGTTGCGCCATGAAGTGTTGGCGGAAAAGATCTTCGTGCTCGATCAGGCCCCGCTCGAGCGGTTTCAGGACAACACCGAGCTGCCGGAGCTTCTCCGGGAGCGGATCGCGTCGAAGCAGGTGATCGTCCGCGTAAATCAGGCGTCCCGCGACGTTATCGAGCGAGACTGATCGCTCCAGTATGCGGCGACGTTCGCCTTCATCCGGGGATTCACCCAAGACAAACGGCGTGAGATCGAGCGCGTTCACATTCGAGAAGCGCCACGGCTGATCTTTACGCGTCGGCATCGGAAGCGCGGCGAATCGCGCCCAGGCTTGCTCTTGCCGAGCCCGGAACCAATCAGGCAGATCCCCCCCTTGGTTTTCCGGAATGCCGGAAAGGATCGCCGGGGCAGAATTTTCCTGCGGCGAGACAATTTCCATCACTTCATCGAGAACAGCGGTCACGGTGCTCATTACGGGGAGACGGAACGTGGGAGGAGCCTCACGCCCGATCCCCGGGTTCAGCCTTCAAAGTCGCGGCACCAAGGCCTCTCCCACCTTCTCTTCTCTGCGCGCGGAACCTAGCCGACTGACCCTTCCTTCTCAAGTGTGATCAGCTTCATTTCAGATAGAAGTCGACTGTTGTGACGACACGCACAATTTTGCGGTCCGGGGAGCTAGCGTCGACATCATTGATTTCGAACGGCCCCTGAACAGCGTGCCGGATCGCGCCAATCTCAGCGTTCGAGTCGGCGGCGAACTTTTCCGCCGACTGACGCGCAGCCCGATTTGCTTCCTGAATCATGTTCGGCTTGATCTGGTTCAGGCCGGTAAACAGGAATTGCGGTTTGCTCATGTACTCGCCACCGCTCAAGACAATTCCCTGCTGAACCAGTTTATCCGAAGCCTCGAGCGCAGCTTTGGCTTTCGCAATCTGAGTCGTGCGCAACAAGACCGTGACCTTGGCGATGTAACGGAAAGCGCGTTTGCGACCTATGTCGCCCTCCTCCGCGATACTCTCCGAATCCGAGATCTGTGGCGGCGCGTTGCTGACTTCGCCTTCATCGAAGCCTCCCGCCACGAGGAAATCACGGACAGTCTTTCGCGAACTCTCAATCTGGGCTTGGAGGCGCCCGAGATCGTTCTCGCCAACCGTGAAGGCGATTGGCCAGGCGGCCAGATCAGCTGGAACTTCGCGTTCAGAAAGACCTTTCACCGTGACGAACTCGTTCAATCGTTTGAAAGAACGAACGGCGTGACCGAGCAGCAGCCCGAAGACTGTCATGCCCACGATAAACGAGATGCCAAGAACCGCCGCGTGGCGACTTCTCGACAGGGAACTATCGGCCATCTAGTGGCCGCAGGTTAGCCAACTGATCCTTCCATCTCAAGCTCGATCAGGCGCTTGAGTTCAACGCTGTATTCCATCGGGAACTGGCGGACGAGGTCGTTGACGAAACCGTTGACGCTCAAGCTCATGGCCTGCGCTGCGGTTAAGCCGCGCTGTTGCATGTAGAAGATTTGCTCGGCGCTTACCTGACTCACGCTCGCCTCATGCTGCACGGAGTTGCCGGTTCCGCGGACGGTGATCGCCGGGTAGGTATCGGTGCGGCTGTTCGCATTAATCAGGAGCGCGTCGCATTCAGTGTTGTTCTTGCAGTTTTTGAGATGCTTCGGCACGTGCACCAAGCCCCGATAGGTGGCGCGGCCCGTGCCGATGCTGATCGACTTCGAGATGATGTTGCTCGTGGTTTCGTCGGCCGCGTGAACCATCTTCGCGCCCGTGTCCTGATGCTGGCCATTGCTGGCGAGCGCAATGGAAAGAACTTCGCCGCGCGCTTTCCGGCCCTTCAGGACTACGCCGGGATATTTCATCGTCAGGCGCGAACCGATATTGCAGTCGATCCATTTTACTTCGGCCTCTTCATGCGCGATCGCGCGCTTCGTTACGAGATTGAACACGTTCGCCGACCAGTTCTGGACGGTGATGTACTGGATCTTTGCCCCCTTGAGCGCGACCAGTTCCACGACCGCGCTATGCAGGGTCGCGGTGTTGAACTTTGGCGCGGTGCAGCCTTCCATGTACGTCAGCTCCGCGCCTTCATCCACGATGATCAAAGTGCGCTCGAATTGTCCGAAGTTCTCAGCGTTGATTCGGAAGTAAGCCTGCAGCGGATGCTTCACCTTTACGCCCGGCGGGACATAGATGAACGAGCCGCCGCTAAAGACCGCGGAGTTCAAGGCGCTGAACTTGTTGTCGCCCGTCGGAATCACCTTGCCGAACCACTTCCGGAAAATCTCGGGATGGTTCTTCAAGCCTTCCGTGCTGCCGACAAAGATCACGCCCTGCTCACCGACGGCGGCCTTGATGTTGGAATAAACCGCTTCGCTATCGAACTGAGCCTCCACCCCGGCGAGAAATTTCCTTTCCTGCTCAGGAATCCCGAGCCGCTCAAACGTCCGCTTCACATCGTCAGGGACATCTTCCCAACTACGCTTTGCTTGCGTGCCACTGCTCAGATAGTAACGGATGTTTTCGAAGACGATCGCCTCGAGATCCCTGCTCGCCCAATGCGTCGGCATCGGTTTGCCGAGGAAAATTTTGAGCCCATTCATGCGGAACTCGCGCACCCATTCCGGCTCTTCTTTGATGTTGACGATATAATCGATCGTCTTCTCCGTCAGCCCAACGCCCGCGTCATTCACGTGCGTTTCCGGATAGAAAAAGTTTCCGGCGTTCCGTTCAATTTCGAGTGGTGATACTTCGCTTACCATAATAATTCCTCCTCAAGCTACCGCCGGCTCGGCGAGTTCATCCCGCAGCCAGTCGTAGCCTTTCTCTTCCAGCTCCAAAGCGAGATTTTTCTCGCCGCTTCGCACGATCCGGCCCTGCACCATCACGTGCACGTGATCGGGAATGATGTAATCCAGCAGCCGCTGGTAATGCGTGATCAGAAGCACGCCCAGATTCGGACCGCGCAAAGAATTCACGCCATTCGCGACCACCTTCAGCGCGTCGATGTCAAGACCGCTGTCCGTTTCATCCAGCACGGCGTACTTGGGCTCGAGCATCGCCAGTTGCAAAATCTCATTCCGCTTTTTCTCTCCCCCAGAAAAGCCTTCGTTCACCGCGCGTGAAGTGAAGGCCCGGTCCATCTCCAGCAGGTCCATCTTCTCGTAGAGCTTCGCGTAATAATCTGTCGCTTCGAGTTCGTCGCCTTCGGGCAACCGCGCCTGCACGGCCGCGCGCAAGAAGTTCGCGATCGTCACGCCGGGAATTTCGTTTGGGTATTGAAAGGCCAGGAAAATGCCCCTGCGGGCACGCTCGTCTGGTTCCAGCGCCAGGATGTCCTCGCCGTCCATGGAGACCGAGCCGCTCGTTACCTTGTAATCTGGATGCCCGGCCAGCACCTTCGCCAGTGTGCTTTTCCCCGACCCGTTTGGCCCCATGATGGCGTGCACTTCCCCTTTCGGAACGGTCAAGCTGAGCCCGCGGATGATCTCCTGCTCCGCAATCGTGGCGTGTAAGTGCTGGATCTCTAATCGGTTCATCACGCGAAGCACAAGCTAGCCTGCTTTGCCGGTCTTTGCGAACGGCGATGAGCTTTTCGCGCTCTGAGGGCTTCGAAGTTCAGGCATGGAGGCGCGCAGCCCAGCGCGCACGAGCGCCGCTTAGATTGTTCGGCCTTCCTCAAGGTCGATCATGTCGCACATCGTCATAATATCGGAGCGCTCTGCGATACCGTGCTGCTGTTTTAATCGTTCAAGCACAGGCGTGGAAAAATCAGTCCAGCCGAGCGTCGAAAGGAAGCTATTCCAGACCAGAAGATCGCCCTCGTTTAACGCTCGCCCGGTTTCGAAGCACCAGTCGAGGATCTCCTCGTCGTTTCCGCCCTGCAGCACGCGGTCGCGCAGCGCTTCGTAACTGACGCGGAGAAAATTACCACATGCTGCATCCGCGGTCCTAGGAGAGCCGAGGCTCGGGTGGTAATCCTTACCGAGTTCAGCGCGGGCGTGCAGGCGAATCTTGTCGATCATCGCGGGAAATACACCATCCCCGACGTCGTCTCATTGGGGCACTTCGGGTATGCGCTCATTAGCTAGGGACGTTTAGAGACTCGCCGTGCTGGCGCAATTACGACCGCTTCCTCGCTGCGGGTTCGAGCAAGAGCTTCCGAGCCGAAACTCCATATTCGCCAGCCGCTCTCTTTGGCGGAAACTGTCTTGTTGATGGCTAAGACAGCACTCGTGACAGGGGCGTCCCGCGGAATCGGTCGCGCCATCGCGGTACACCTCGCGCGCGGCGGCTTTCGGGTTGCATTGCACTACGGTTCAAACCGCACCGCCGCAGAAGAAACGCGCGCTTTGCTGGAGGGCGGCGACCATTTGCTGTTCGCTGCGGATCTCGCGCAGGAGAATGGCGCTGCTGGGCTGGCGGAGGCTGTCTTACGCGAGTTTGATGGGCGCGTGGACGTTCTGGTGCATAACGCGGGCCTTTACCTCGAGACGGCATTGCTGCAAGAGCGCAGCACGGAAGAGTGGTCCGCCACTGTGCGGAAGATGATGCAGTTGAACTTTCTTGCCGGGGCCGATCTCGCGCACCTACTCGTGCCGGAGATGATTCAACGCCGCTGGGGGCGCATCATACAAATAGCGAGTCGCTCCGGAATTCGTGGCGAATCGCGCTTCTCCGGTTACAGCGCCAGCAAAGCTGCACAGATCAATTTCGCAAAATCACTTGCCGTAGAGCTTGCGCCACATGGGATCGGCTGCTTCGCGATCGCACCGGGTTGGGTCGATACTGATATGTCCGCCGGACCCTTGGCTGAGCACGGCGATGCGATTCGTGCCGAGATCCCCGTGGGCCGCGTCGCTTCTCCTGAAGACATTGCGCAGCTCGTCGCTTGGCTCGCCACACCAGCCGCCGATTATCTTACCGGCAACACCATCGACGTGAACGGCGCATCGTCTCTCGGCTGAGCCTGCGCGTGCTTCTTGCAGATCTTCTGCCGCCATTGTCCTCAAGGGAAATCCCGGTGCGCATCGGAACGTCGACGAACTTCTGAAGTGCGGCTTGTGCTCTTCAGCCTGGATTCCGTTCAGCCGCAACTATCGGCGACGGCTTTTCTCAACCGCGTCGCTACTTCTCAGTAGCGGGCTTGAACACAGAACGGAAAGCCTTCAGCGCAGCCGGGTGATAGATGGTGGAATGTTTCTCATCCGGCATCGCCTCGTGGTGCCAGTGAATACCCGAGGGCGCGCTCTTCGTCAGAACGTCGGCGAAGCGTTGGCCGAGCTCGCCCATATCGCTGCTGACTGCGAAGTAGAGCGTTTTCTCGAGCTTCGCCGCTTTGCCTAATTGCTCGGGCGCAACCTCGAGCAAATGGTTGTAGTTCCACCAAAGACTCGGATCGAA
>JACCTI010000220.1 GCA_013812515.1 Chthoniobacterales bacterium | reverse complement strand
GAAGGGGTCGAGCTGCTGCCGCTACTGCTGCTTGACGCTGTGGACGTTGGCCTGGC
This sequence comes from Chthoniobacterales bacterium, assembly GCA_013812515.1. Classification (GTDB taxonomy): domain Bacteria; phylum Verrucomicrobiota; class Verrucomicrobiia; order Chthoniobacterales; family UBA10450; genus JACCTI01. The sequence continues at coordinate 19,956 of JACCTI010000220.1, read as the reverse complement.
TGACGAGGAGCTCGTGGCGGACGAGGTCGTTGCGCTGGGCGAAGCCTTGGTCGTGGATGGGCTTGCGCTTGCTGTAGGTGTGGTCGTAGCCTTTGGCGTCATGCTCGCTGAAGCGGTCGCGCTTGGAGAAGCAGAGGCCATCGGTGATGCGCTCATCGTCGCGCTCGGCGAGGCAGAGGCCATCGGTGATGCGGTCGCGTTCGCCGACGCACCGTAGCCGGTTTGGGTCGTGATGCCGCTGCGGCCCGTGCTGCCACCGACGCCGAGGTTCACGCCTACGGCGGGCTGAACACCATAGTAGCTGTAAACGCCGCTGATGTAATCAGGACGGCTGTATTCTTCGATGCGGTTGTAATCATAAACCGGGGCGCTGTAGATTCGCTCGCGCTGGATTTGCGTCGTGTAGACGGTCGGATCGGACGTAGCGGTAAATGCAGTCCAAGGCATCGCCACGGCCCTGCGTGAAGTGGTCGTCGTGGTGCTCGTCGTGCTGCGGGAGCCGGTGCTGCCCGAGCCGGCAACGTTGCTGCCATCGCCGCTGGTTTCAAGAACCGTGTAAGCCATGCAACCACTCTGCTTGTCTAGAACCACGTCTTTGATCACACCGACTTCGGAGCCATCCGCGCTGCGGATTTTAGACCCGATGATCTTGCTGCTCTGGATGTATTCACCGTTCGACGTCTGCGTCGTGGTGGTTGATTGGGTCTGAGCGTTCGCGGGAGCAATGGCGAGACCCGCCGCGGCCAATGCTGTCCCTAATAGTAGTGATGTTTTCATATGTGTTTGGTGGAAGACTGACGGAAGCCGGCGCTACGTTATTCAGCGCCGCTGGACCACTTTTTTGTCTTTGAGAGACTCTGCGCGCCTGTGGGCGGTCGAAGCGGTTCAGGAGCAAGCCTAACGAATTCTCCGGCCGGAATCACCCATCGCCGTCGGACATTCATCCCCCGGGATCTCGACGGGCGAGCTTGTGCCATAGATGAGCCCGAAATTGCCAGCCTTGTCTAGCGCCTGCGAAATCCGCAGATTCTTCCCGGATGAATCAGCGCGAAGCTCTCGAGAAGTATTTCGGTTTCCGTGAGTTCCTCGATGCCCAGGAGGAAGTAGTCAGCGCGGTCATCAATGGCGCGGACGCGCTGGTGGTGATGCCGACGGGGGGAGGCAAGTCGCTCTGTTATCAACTTCCAGCCTTGCTTCTCGAAGGAACCACTGTCGTCGTTTCGCCGCTGATCGCGCTGATGAAAGATCAGGTCGACGCGCTGCAACGTCGCGGGATCGCGGCGACGCTCATTAACAGCTCGATCTCGCCTGAGGAGCAACGGGAGCGTATTCGGGCGCTGGCGCGCGGCGAGTTCAAGCTCGTCTACATCGCCCCGGAACGGTTCCGCAGCCGTTCGTTCCTGGAAGCGCTCGGACAAAGCACGATCGCGCTTTTTGCCGTGGACGAGGCGCATTGCCTTTCCATGTGGGGCCATGATTTCCGCCCCGATTACTTCCGGCTCGACCGCGTGCTGGAGACGCTGGGCCGTCCACAGGTGGCAGCGTTCACCGCGACCGCCACGCCGGAAGTGCGGCAGGACATCCTCACACACCTGCGATTGCGCGAACCGCGTGAGTTCGTCGCCGGTTTTGCGCGGCCAAATCTCAGCCTACTCGTTAGGCAAACGGAGAACGAGTCGCGTAAATACGAGCGCATCCAGGCACTGCTGACAGAACACAGGACCGGCATCATTTACTGCGCGACGCGCAAGCGCGCGGAAGCCGTCGCGGCCAATCTGGAACGGGCAAAGGTCTCGAGCATTCTTTACCACGGGGGCATGAACGAGGAGGAGCGCGCCCGCGCGCAGGACGCTTTCATGGAGGGAAAACGCGACGTTGTCGTGGCCACGAATGCGTTCGGGATGGGCATCGACCGATCCGACATTCGCTTCGTCGCGCACTTCGACGTCCCGGGAAGCGTGGAAGCGTATTACCAGGAAGCAGGGCGCGCCGGGCGGGATGGCGAACCGGCAACCTGCGAGCTTCTCTTCAATCTTGCGGACACGCGCGTCCAGGAATTCTTTATCGATGGAAGCAACCCGCCGCGCGCTTTCATCGCCGAAACCTACGAAATGCTGCGGCGCGAAGCCAACGAGCAGGACGAGCTGCAGCTCTCCATGCGCGAGATGACGGAGCGGCTGGACACGAATGGCAACGACATGATGCTGAACGCCGCCCTCCGCGTGCTCGACAGCGCAGGTTACATCGACCGCTTCGACATTCCCGGGAAACGCGTCCGCGGGACGCGCTTGCTGCGCCCGCAGATCCGCGGAAGCGAACTGTCTCTCGACACCGCTCGCTTGGAAGAGAAGGAGCGACGTGACCGTGCCAAGCTGAAAATGATGATCGGCTTCGCCTACTCGCGGACCTGCCGCCAGCAGACTATCCGGCGCTACTTTGGGGAAGTGGAACCGGCGCGTTGCGGCAGTTGCGACATCTGCCGTGAATCGGCCGGACCCTGCCGCGCGCCTAACGAGTCGGAGGCGCTGGTGGTGCGCAAACTGCTTAGCGGCGTCGCGCGCATGTCGCTGCGAACAGGCGGCGGTTGGGAAGCGCGTTTTGGCCGGGGGCGCATCGTGCAAACACTCGTGGGCAGCAGATCGCGCGAGATTATTTCCGCCGGGCTGGATCAGCTCTCGACCCACGGGATTTTGAAGAGTGAGGGCGTCGCCTACCTGAACGAGCTTCTGCGCGAATTGCAGGAAACAGGATTGCTCGTTTCCAGTGTCGGCCCGTATCCGATGGTCACGCTGACCAGTCGTGGCGAGCAGGTGATGAAAGGCTCGTCCGACTACGAACTGCGCTGGCCGCGCCGAACGGAAGCGGCGGGTCCCGTGCGTAGCAACACCTCGAAGACCCGCAACTCGCCGCTTGCTGACGTTGCCCCTGAAGATGCAGCCCTGCTCGAGCGGCTTCGCAAAGTGCGTCTGGAGCTCGCTCGAGAAAACGGCAACGTGCCCGCCTATGTCGTTTTCGCGGACGACACCTTGCGCGCGCTCGCCCGTTTGAAGCCGGGCTCGATCGAAGCAGGCCGGCGGATCCGCGGCGTGGGGGAGGTGAAAGCGCAGCGCTATCTGCCAGCGTTTATCAACGCGATCAACGAAGCGACGGGGGCCTAGACTCGCTTTCCGGATTCGACCAGCTTGAACGAGCATTTCGCCGAGGAATTGCCATGACTCGGCGCGATACCATTGGATCGTTAGGCAATATCGCAGCTCGGCCATTGCGGCGTGGGAGGCACCGCCTTCCGCGAGCAAACGGACGTAGGGTTTTTCACTGGACCAATTCGCTGCTCCGGTGCGCGCGGCGAGCCGCATGCGAAGGAACTTCGTGCGACCAGTCTCTTTGTTCTCCACACCGGTCAGAAGCTCATGCGCCTAGGCCTCTAAGAGCGGCATTTCTTTCGCTCGCGCAAGTAACTCACGCGCGGTTGCGACGTCGTTCTCCTTCACGCCCAACGTGGTGAGATTAAAGATGGCAAGCGGCTCGTCCGGTTCTTTACTCCGAGCCTTCCCAGCAGCTCACGCGCGAAACAGAGGAATGCGACTCCAGCTAGACTGGTGGCAGAGAACGCTCGTGACGTGATGCGCAGCCGGTGCAAAACCGAACCCGGCATATTCAAGCGGGCAGGTGAGCCGCTGGATTGGCCGATGAAAGTCGGAGGCCGTGGCATCGGTGAAAATGCTGGAATCCTTCCAGAATCCCGCAAGACGAGCGCCTGGTCGTCCCAAACGAAGCCGTTGCGCAAGTTCGGCGTGTAGACGCCAAAGACCACGACAACCAGGAGAATAAATGGAAGAAGCCGTTGCAACGATATGTAGTGGACAGTGTCAGGAAGTTGCGCGTCTAAGTTCCGGCATGATCGATTTCCTCCGGCTCGGCCTTCTCCCGCTCCTCTTCCTGGCAAGCAGCGTGCATGCCGCCGGGGTTCCGGACGACTGCGGCCAGCTCCTCGTCGGTTTTGCGCCGGACTGGAACTCCATGCGAGGTGAGCTGCGCCGTTTCCAACGAAAAGCTGGAACTTGGAAGCAGGGCGGCCCTGCGATTCCAGTCCTCTTCGGGAAGAACGGCCTCGCATGGGGCAGCGGGCTGGCGGGGCAAAGCGAGCCGGGTTTACGGAAGAAGGAACGCGACGGACGCGCGCCCGCGGGCGTTTTCCGCATCGGCAGAATCTACACTTATGATTCGCGGCTCCCCGGCGGCTCGAGTTTTCCCTCCCATCAAGTCACCGTCGCCGATGCGTGGGTCGATGATCCTGGCAGTCCCGACTACAACCGCTTTGTCACGATCTCCGATCCCGCGAATCCGCCGCCGTGGTTCGAAAAACAAAAAATGCGGCATAACGATTTTGCCTACCGCTGGCTGGTGGAAATCCGGCACAACTCCGACCCGGCGGTGCCGGGCGACGGGAGTGCGATCTTTTTCCATATCCGGCGCGGCGTCTCGCGGCCGCCGGCTGGCTGCACGACGATGGCGGAGCAGGACCTCGCCGGTGTGATCTCGTGGCTGCGCGAAGCGGGTCATCCCTGCTATGCACTCTTGCCCGCGGCCGAATACGAAAAGAAGTGGCAGACATGGAATCTTCCTCCGCCATCGGGAACGGACGCGGCGAAACATTGAACTAAATGCGGTTGCCAATTGCGCCGCGCATTTTTCGCCCTACGTTCCGCTCGTTAGGCGAAAGCGTATGAAAAAACGAGCCAATCCTGATTCGGAAGCAAACATCCGTCGCATCGATTCCAAATCGCGCGCGAAAAAGCAGACGCACGGTTTCCAAGTTCATTTTCTTCGCGGGCGGGAAGCCGTGACCCGGATGTTCAGCGACACCGTCTATGGCGGCAAAGAACTGGCTCGACGCGCCGCGCGGAAGTTTAAGCGCGAAGCGATGCGTGACTTGCCGGAGCGCGTTTTTCGCGGGCCGCTCGGCGCCGAAAAAACCCAAGGCAGAAAGTCTGCTCCGAAAACGTCCGGTGCGAAGGGACAGTCCGCGCCGAAGAAGGCGAGGAGCAGCGAGCGCCGCTAGCTGCTTCGGTCGGTGGCTCCCGAAGCAGTGAAAGCTTCCCAGCATTCAGCGAAACCGGGAGCAAAGTCATCGGGCCGCGCCTTCAACCACCCGCTTACCACGTCGCACGGGAAAAATCCTCCAAGCTCGATCTCGCTTCGGGCTAACTGAAACGGTCCATTGTGATGGCCGCGGTAGAGCCAGATGAATTCCTTGCCGGTCCGCTCGGAAGCCGGCAGCTTGACGACGCGCTCCAGCGCCGTCGCGATGCCCAGCTCTTCCCGGAGTTCCCGCTCTGCGGCCGCGTTATAATCTTCACCGGCATCGACGTGCCCCGCCGCGCTAGAATCCCAGACGCAGGGATGACGGTCTTTCCGGCGTGATCTTTTCTGTAGAAAAAGCTCGCCTTTTTCATTGAAGAGCAGGATGTGCACGGCGCGATGCCGCAAGTTATCCCCATGCACTTTCGCGCGCGGAGCCTGGCCGATTACGCAGTCTTGTTCATCGACCACCGGGAAGATCTCGGAGTTCTCCGCGGGCGTCTGCATCAGGTCGGTTGAGGCGCCCAAGTTCGAAAGCGCGATCCATTGCAGGAGCGACAGTTCCTCCGCGCGTGTCTTCGGTTCAACTTTGCAGGCCGCGCAGGCGTTCTTCCAATCGGGCACTTCTTCGCGCAGAAGGTTCTGCAGTTGTTTGCGGCGCTGGGAAAATCCGCGGCGGACCAGCTTGGTGAAGCGTTCCGCGTCGAACTCCGGAAGTTCGTCCGGCGCGCGCGGCGTGATCTTGACGAAGGCTGAATCTACGTCCGGTTTGGGCACGAACACGCTGGCGGGAACTGTGCGGAGGTACTCCACGCGGTAGCGAAGTTGGACCAGCAGGGTTAGAGCGCCATAGTCGCTGGTCCGAGGTTGCGCGGAGAGACGGCGCGCCATTTCCTTCTGCAACATGCACAACCAGAGCGAGATCGGGCTGGGGTAGCTTGTGAACCGCAGAAGGAGTTGGCTCGAAATATTGTAAGGGAGATTGCCGACGAACTTCACCGAGCGCTGCGCGAATAATCTACGAACATCGTACTCTAACGCGTCGCCGTGGATGATCTCCAGTCGCTCTGTTATGAAGTGCTCGCGCAGAAAGTTCGCGAGGCGCGCATCTTTTTCGATCGCGAGAACATGTGCTCCGGCCGCGAGCGCAAACTCTGTCAGCGCCCCGAGACCAGGTCCGACTTCGACGACGTAATCGTCCGGTGTCAGTTCGGCGCGGTCGACGATCCACTGCGCAAGGTTCCGATCGTGCAGGAAGTTTTGCCCGAGCGTCTTTACTGGCGAAACCCGGATGTCGCGGAGCGCGGAGTCGATCTCGGAAAGTTTCACGGTGGTGGAAGCGCCGATCGGGGCGAAACGCGACGGCTATTCACAAAAACGTGTGAACAAATCGCTCCCGAAGCGCTGAGCTTATTCACAAGTTATTCAACAGCAATTTGCGCCCGGTCTCTCGACCCCCACCGGTTCAAGATTTCGCGCTAGGAGCCGGAGCCCGTTTTCAGAAGTTTCGGAGGTTTCGACTTCTTCTTGCTCGTCAGGTAAATGCGGCGCGCGTCTTGCAAGGAGACGCCTTCCAAAAAGTAAACGATCGCCGCCCGACCAAGCGCATAGGTGCCAGCGCCGGCCACCATTCCGCAAACGACATTGCCCCAGCCAGGGAAAAACTTCAGGACGGCGCGCGCACCTTCGCGGAAAACCATTCCCGCGCCGACATTCACGCCGAGAGCTCCGACGAATTCTGTCGCCGCGCGCAGACTTCGCTCCCGGCCGGCGATATACATGATGCCGGAAACCATCACGAGCTGAAGCGTGGTGAGAACCGGCAGATCAGCCAGCGGGATCGGTTGCGCCCCGATTGCAGTGCAGATGGCACTGGTTGATTTCACCAGGACTTGAGCAATCTGCACCTGCGATTGCCGGTCGCGCGAGATTCGGATCATCTCGACGCGCGCTTCGTTCGGCAGCTCCTGCGCGAGGGTGGCCATCAGCCGCCTTGCGCCTGCACTCGGCTCGCCTTGCTCCGAAAGGGCGGGCACGAGCGGCAGCTCCAAGATTTGCAACAGACGTTCGCGGATTGCGTCGTTGCCGGTGAGTGCCGCTTCCAGTTTCACTGCCGCGCTCGGTCGATCGCTCTTCGCTGGAATCGTCTCGCTTTCACCCGCTGCGCCACGAGCGGGCGCGAGCAAGGAAATGCCGATGATTTTTGCTGCTGGTTGTCCTTGCGAGTTCAGCTGCTGCACAGTCGCGAGGTTGTCCGTGTCTCGCGAAAGAACTGGGCGGCCACTGTTGCCATCTACCAGGTGCAGGAACATGTCGGCGGGCGCATGCTTCAACTCCTCCTCCACCTTTCGAATCGCGGCGTCATCGGCCCCGCGCGCATCGAGCAACGTGACCGTGCCAAATCCTCCCACGCTGATGTCTTGCCAACGGAAAAGCTCCATCAGCACATCGTGCACATCTCCGGGGTGCGCCGCGGAGAAGAGATTCGCGAACACTTCCTGCACCGGAAGCTTGTGCGAGCCGGTGAGAACAAACCGCGGCGAGCGCTGTTTCAAAAAAAGCTCCTTCAACGGCGTCAGCTCATGGAGCACTGGCTTTTGAATCGTTGCTGGCAACTTGCCGAGAAAGCCTTCGAGTCGCTCGACGATGTGGAGAAAAAGCGGCTGGTTCATTGGAGAAGGCAAGACAACTGTCGATCTTTTATGCCGATTGCAAGAAGTCATCTGCGCGGTCGCGCGCGAGCGGACATTTGTCGTTTCGCGTGAGCTTGCTAACTCGAACGCCTGACGGCGATGGGCTGGCATCTCATGGCGTGGGGTGCTTGAGACAAGCACCGCTACAAAGCTGCGCCATGCCTGCCATAGGCACGGTGACACGCTGCGCCGGAAATCGATTTGCGTGCGCTCAATGCGCCATTATAAACGGCAGATGACTTTGAATCTGGAGAGCCTTTCGCGCGCCGCGAACGAAGCGCGAGGGCTGGCGATGGACGCGGTGCAAGCCTCCAAGTCCGGTCACCTCGGTCTTCCGCTCGGGTGCGCCGAGATTGGCGCCGTGCTTTACGGTCATGCGCTGAAATACAATCCCGAGGAGCCGCGCTGGATCGGTCGCGACTACTTTATCCTCTCGGCAGGGCACGGCAGCATGATGCTCTACGCCTGGCTGCATCTTAGTGGCCACGAGGTTTCCATCAACGACATCAAAGGCTTCCGGCAATTGCACAGCAAAACACCTGGGCATCCGGAGTTCTTCGAAACTCCCGGCGTGGAATGCACGACTGGCCCTCTCGGACAGGGCGTCGGTAACGCCGTCGGTGTTGCCATGGCGGCGAAAATGGCCGCGGCGCGCTTCAACACGCCTGAGTACCAGATTTTCGATCAACATGTAATCTGTCTCGCAGGTGATGGTTGTTTGCAGGAAGGGGTTTCCGCGGAGGCGAGCGCGTTTGCCGGTCACTTCGGTCTCGACAACCTGATCCTGATCTACGACTCGAACGCGGTCACGCTCGACGCGATGGCGGAAGCCACGCAGAGCGAGGACACCGGCAAACGCTTTCAAGCCTACGGCTTCGATGTGCAGAACATCGACGGTAATGACATGACCGCGTTTTTGCGCGCGTTCAAAAAAGCGAAAGTTCGTGACAACGGGAAGCCGCAAATGATCATCGCGCACACGTTGATCGGGAAAGGCATCCCGGAAGTAGCGGGCACGGCAAAAGCGCATGGCGAAGCCGGCGCAAAGTTTGTCGATGAAGCGCGCCGAAATTTAGGACTGCCGCCGGAGCATTACTTTGTTTCGAACGAGACCCACGAATATTTCGCCGGCCACAAAAAGGCGCTCGTTCGTCAGTATCGCCGCTGGGTAAAGATGTACAACGATTGGCGCGAGAAGCACGCCGATCAGGCGCAACTCCTGGATGACGCAATCGCCAAAAAAGTGCCGGAAGATTTGCTCTCTAAAGTCTCGCATTTTCCGTCCGAGGCGAAGATCGCCACGCGAAAAGCCGGAAGCGAAGCATTGCAAGCGCTCGCGAAGGAAATGCCGTTCCTGATCAGCGGCAGCGCCGATCTGCACGGCTCGACCTTGAACTACATCGAAGGCGGTGAGGATTTCACGCGCGCGAATCACCACGGCCGCAACATTCGCTTTGGCATTCGCGAACACGGCATGTGCGCGATCATGAATGGTGTTGGGTATCACGGCGTCTTCCGCGCCTCGGGCGCCACCTTCCTCGTCTTCGCCGATTACTGCCGCGCTGCCATCCGGCTCGCGGCGCTGTCCAAGCTGCCGAATATTTACATTTTCACGCACGATTCGATCGGAGTGGGGGAAGACGGGCCAACGCACGAGCCAGTGGAGACTGTCAGCAGTCTTCGGCTCATTCCACAGCTCGATGTGATTCGGCCCGCTGATCCGGAAGAAACCGCCGGTGCGTTCGCTGCGGCGGCGCAGCGGACCGACGGACCAACACTCCTTGCCTTGACGCGTCAGGCGGTGCCAACGTTGAACGAGATCGACCCGGATCTGCGGCGGACTGGGGTGGCTCGCGGCGCGTACATCGCGAAGCGCGAAATCGGGGAGCTGAATCTGATTCTCCTATCGTGCGGGAGTGAACTGCAGCATGCACTCGCCGCAGCGAAGGAACTTGGGAATGGAACGCGCGTTGTCTCGATTCCGTGCTTCGAGAGATTTGAACGGGAGCCAGCGGAATACCGCGAAGAGGTCCTCCCGGCTGCATGTCGGCGGCGCGTGGCGATAGAGGCCGGCGTCACCGGTCTCTGGTATCGCTACGTGGGACTGGATGGCAAAGTCGTCGGCTTGCATCGCTTCGGGCTCAGCGCACCCGGGGATCTGGTGATGAAGGAATTCGGCATTGATGCGCAGCACGTGGTTGAAGCGGCGCAGTCCTTGTGACGTGGCGCATGCTTTCAGCTTGCCTTTGGCGTGCGTCGCAGCCTTGGACGCTTCCGTTACGTCGTGATCGCTTCGCGCAGAACAATCGACCGCGAAGAGGTCGCTTCGCATTACGACGAGCTCGACTTATTCTACCGAGATGTCTGGGGCGAGCACGTTCATCACGGGCTTTGGCGGCGCGGTGATGAGTCACGCGAGGAAGCGGTCCTCGCCCTGACGAATCTGGTCGCGCAACGAGCGGGACTGCCTCTCCAGGTGCATGCTTCCGCATCTCGAGATTCAGCCGCGCCCATTTCCGGGGACACGCGCGGGCAGGTCTTTCCCCGAGTTATCGACATCGGTTGCGGTTATGGCGCGACGGCGCGGTGGCTCGCCGCACGCGGCGCTCAGGTTACCGGGATCACCGTCTCGCCCGCGCAAGGTGCCGTCGCGGCGGCGCATGCGCCTAACGAGTCGAGTCCAACGTTCCTCGTCGGAGATTGGTTGGAGAACCGTCTCCCGGCAGGTTCATTCGATGCCGCGATCGCGATCGAGAGCTCGGAGCACATGGCCGACAAAGCTCGCTTCTTCAGCCAGGCCACCCGCGTTTTGCGTCCCGGCGGACGGCTTGTGATCTGTGCGTGGCTCGCGGCAGAGAGCCCGAGGGCAACCGCGAAGCGCTGGCTGCTGGAGCCGATTTGTCGTGAAGGCCGGATGCCGCATCTCGGGAGCGCCACGGAATACAAAGCGCTGGCAGAGGAAGCGGGGTTTGCGCAGGAAAATTTCGAGGATGTGACTCGATGCGTTGCACGGACCTGGCCCGCGATCGTTCGCCGGCTCGTGGCTAAGTTCGCAACGGAACCGCACTACCTTCGGTTCCTCTTCAGCACGCACGCCAAAAATCGCGTCTTCGTTCTCACGATCCTGCGCATCTGGCTGGCTTATAGTGTTGGCGCGATGCGCTACGGCATCTTCAGCTTCGTGAAAGCAAGCTAGAGCGGTCATGCATTTTGCAAGCCGCAACGTGCATAAGCAAGGCCTGGCTCACTGGAGAGGCGACACTCCTGTCGCCTGCGTTAGGATTTAGAGGGGCGACAAGAGTGTCGCCTCTCGGTCATGCGCCCTATTAGCAGATAATCCTCGGGATTTCCTTAGGGCCAACCTTCGTATGAGGGGGAAGTGGATCACACTGCAAGTGCGATGGGTTAGTGAGTTCTGATACACTGCTGTTAGGACAGTCGGTATGCCAGAACGCATTCGGTTGAGTCCTTCGGAACGCAAGCAACCAGACAACACGGCGATTTAGAACGACGAAGCCTACATGCGGTTGTTGCTACTCTCAATCGAGCAACGCGAAGGCGCATCAGGACCTCCAGCAGATCGTGAAGGACGAAGAAGACCGAGCTGCTCTTCCTCGCTCTCTTCCTGCGCGTGCTCAAGCCCGGCGGACGCGCCGCCGTTATCGTGCCCGACGGCGTGCTCTTCGGCTCGTCCAACGCGCACAAGACGCTGCGCCGGCTCCTCGTCGAGGAACAAAAACTCGACGCCGTCATCTCGCTGCCCGGCGGCGTGTTCAAGCCGTACGCGGGCGTCTCCACCGCCATCCTCCTCTTCACCAAAACCAACTCCGGCGGCACGGACCACGTCTGGTTCTACGACGTGGACGCCGACGGCATGTCGCTCGACGACAAACGCACCGAACTCCTCCCGCCGGAGAGGCTCGGCGAAGTCGCGCAGCGCGCGCCAGGCGAAATCCTGAAAGCCCTCGGCCAACTGGAGGCGGAGATTCAGCAGGGGATGAAGGAACTGGAAGGGGTGCTGAAGTGAGCAAGGGATGGCAAACGAAGCCGCTCGGCGAACTGCTGTCGTTCCTAACGAGCGGGTCTCGCGGATGGGCGGAGCACTATCGCGCATCAGGTGATTTGTTTCTTCGCATTCAGAATGTCGGTCGAAACCGAATGATGCTCGACGATGTCGCGTTCGTAGCCGCGCCAGACACTGCGGAGGCAAGGCGAACCCTCGTCCAGTCTGGCGACGTGCTGCTGAGCATCACGGCTGACTTGGGCCGAACCGGCGTCGTTCCGGATGGCATCGGAAGAGCCTTCATCAACCAGCACTTGCCAATACTTCGCGTTCAAAACATTCATCCGCCTTTTCTCTCGGCATACCTCGCGTCGCCAGAAGGCCAAAAGCAGGTAATGGGACGGAACAAACACGCGGTGAAAGCGCGGCTGAATTTTTAGGATATACGCTCATTCAAAATTCCCCTGCCACCGCTGGTGGAGCAGCGACGGATTGCGGAGGTGCTGGACCGGGCGGAGGCGTTGCGGGCCAAGCGCCGCGTCGCCCTCGCCCAAATCGACTTCCTCACCCAATCCCTCTTCTTCGACCTTTTCGGCGACCCCGCCACCAATCCGAAAGGCTGGCCGAAGACGACGCTTGGCGAAATCATCGAGTTTGTCGGCGGCTCTCAACCGCCTCGCGAGACATTCACCTACGAGCCCTCGTCAGACACGGTTCGGCTGGTTCAAATCCGCGACTTTCGGACGGACGCGTTCAAGACTTTGATCCCTAAGGAACTGGCAAGGCGGTTCTTCGAGGCGGATGACGTGATGATTGGCCGTTACGGCCCTCCTGTCTTCCAGATTCTTCGCGGACTCTCTGGCTCTTACAACGTCGCCTTTATGAAGGCTCTGCCACGAGGCGAAGTCCTGAAGGATTCATTTTCCACTTACTGCAAAAACAACGCCTTCATACATTCGTCGTCGGACGCTCTGAGCGGACGGCGGGACAATCTGGTGTGAACCTTGACTTGCTTGAGAAGTATCCGGGCTACCTCCAATTTCGTTGCAGCACGAATTCGCCCGCCGCGCGACGGCTGTTGAGGCGTTGAAGACGGCGCAGCGCGCGTCGCTGGCGGAGCTGGACGAGCTCTCCGCCACCCTCCAGCACCGCGCCTTCCGCGGCGAATTGTGATAGTGTAGAAAACCTATGGGGCAAGTTTCACGACCGCCGCAGCCAGCACTGAAGATCCTGCGCGTTCTAGCCGCTGCAATCTCACAACGAGAAGTTAAGCCAAACGATCCCACGACGTTCTTATCGTATTCCGAAGTTCTTCGCCGACTGCACGGAAAGAAACCTTGGTATCGACCTGGCAATCGCCTGCAAAAGCTTGGCCTTACAGTGCTCAACGTCTGGACCATGGAATACCCGGACCTACCGAAGATCGCTGCGCTCATTGTAAGTAAGGGGAGCCACCGACCGAGCGATAGATTCTTCGAGTCCCACGGTTTTAAGCCACACGATCCTGAAGCCGAACACTGGTGGTTGAGCGAGGCGAGGCGAGCGGCGACTTTCGATTGGTGGCGGTACATCGATCAGCCGCAAGGGTTCGCAATGCCGCCCGACATGGACTCGATGGTTCGCGAACAACCACGTATCGCGACCCCACGCTACGAAGGAGTCATCACCATCGAGCCCGGTAAACGCGGCGGCCGCCCTTGCATTCGCGGAATGCGGATCACCGTGGGTGACGTACTCGGATGGTTGTCCGTCGGAATGACCGAAGAAGAGATCATCGACGATTTCCCGGAGCTTACGCGCTCAGATATTCATGCCGCGTTAGCATTCGCCGCCAATCGCGAAAAGCGCGCGAAGAGCGTCGGGCATGAGATTGCTCTTTGATCAGAATCTCAGCTTCAAGCTCTGCAACCGACTCGCAGACCTGTTTCCGGATTCCACGCAAGCACGGCTGCTCGGCATGGATGAAGCGGATATGACGATCTTTGGCAGTTCGCGCGTGATCACGACTACGTCATCGTGACGCAGGATGTCGACTTCTTCGAGCGGGCTGCGCTCCACCGTTTTCCGCCGAAGATCATCTGGATGCGCTGTGGTAATCAGCGGACGGCGTACATCGAAGGACTGATACGAAACAACGTCGACGCGATCACCGATTTGGAGAGTGATCGGAATGTCGCTTGCCTGGAAATCTCGTGAGCGCAGTGAATTTCAGCTTTCTCCACACCGAATGGCCAGAGCTGTACGAGTCAGCAGCGAAGGCGGGATCGCTCGCGCGATCTGATCCGCGGATAGCGTGCTTTTAAGCGCGTCGCGGGCTGGAGCTGGCGGTGTACTGGCTCTACAAGAGCGACGCAGCGCTTAAGCTGCCGCATAGTGAAAGCCTCAGCGCGCTCATTTTCGAACCGACGTTCGGCGATGCGATCGGATCAACGCTGCTGACCAAGGCGCGGATCATCAAAGACCTCGGGAATCTGGCGGTTCACAGCCACAAGCCGATCCGGGAGAGCGATGCGGTGTCGGCAGTGAGGGAGCTGTTTCATTTTTGCTTTTGGATCGCGCGAACTTACGCGCGCGGGCCAAAGCCACTGGACGGTATCGATTTCAGCCCAGAGTTGCTGCTGAAAGCAGCGGTCGCTTCACACCAGACGGTGGCGCAACTGCAAACGCTCGAAGTTCAGTTGCGCGAGAAGGATGAGAAACTGGTCGAACTTCTGGAAGGGAAACAGGCGCTCGATGACGAACTCCAACGACTGCGCGAGGAAGTAGCCGCTGCGAAGAAGGCGAACGCCGCCCAACCAGACACGCACGACTATTCTGAGGCGGCGACGCGCGATTACTTCATCGACCTGCTCTTGAAGGAGGCGGGCTGGGCGCTCTCCGATTCGCGCGACCGCGAGTTTCCCATCGCCGGTATGCCGAACCAGGCGAAGGAGGGCTTCGTCGATTATGTGCTCTGGGGCGATGACGGAAAACCCCTCGCTCTGGTGGAAGCGAAGACGACGAAGCGCGACGCCCGCGTCGGCCAGCAGCAGGCAAAGCTCTATGCCGACTGTCTCGAAACGCAGTTTGGGCAACGACCGATCATCTTTTACTCGAACGGCTATCAGCATTGGATGTGGGACGATGTCTCGCATCCTGCGCGTGCCGTGCAGGGATTCTACAAGAAGGCTGAGCTGGAGCTGCTCATCCAGCGACGAACGTCGCGCAAAAAGCTGGCTGAAGCAGAGATCAGCAAGACGATTGTCGAACGCTACTATCAGACTCGCGCGATTCGTGGCGTGAGCGAGGCGTTCGAACCTGACAACTCCCGCAAAGCTCTCCTCGTGATGGCGACGGGATCAGGCAAGACGCGAGTGGTGATTGCCCTTTGCGATCTCCGCATGCGCTGCAACTGGGCAAAGCGCATTCTCTTTCTCGCCGACCGCGTAGCTCTGGTGAATCAGGCATTAAACGCTTTCAAGCAACACCTGCCGGATTCATCGCCCGTCAATCTCGTGACGGAGAAGGACAAGGAAGGCCGTGTCTACGTCTCCACCTATCCAACCATGATGGGTCTGATCGATCAGGCCAAAGACGGGTAAAAACGATTTGGTCCTGGCCACTTCGATCTGGTCATCATCGACGAAGCGCACCGTTCCGTTTATCAGAAATACCGCGCCATCTTCGAATACTTCGATTCCTATCTGGTCGGGCTGACTGCCACGCCGAAGGACGAAGTCGATCGCAACACCTATTCGCTTTTCGATCTCGAAGAAGGAGTGCCGACAGATGCTTACCCGCTGGAAGACGCGGTGAAGGACGGCTTTCTCGTTCCGATGAAAGCGGTCGCAGTGCCGCTGAAGTTCCAACGGGAAGGGATCAAATACGACGATCTCTCCGAAGGAGAGAAAGAGGAATGGGACGCGAAGGAGTGGAGCGAGGACGGAGAAGTCCCTGATCGCGTCGAAGCGGAGGCTGTCAATAAGTGGCTGTTCAACGAGGACACGGTCGACAAGGTCCTCGCGCATTTGATGACACGAGGTCACAAAGTGGCCGGCGGCGATCGTCTCGGGAAAACGATCATCTTCGCGAAGAACCACGCGCACGCCGTCTTCATCTCCGAGCGGTTCGATAAGAACTACCCCGAATACAGAGGCGAGTTCGCCCGACTGATCGACTTCTCCGTCGAATACGCGCAGAGCCTGATCGACAGCTTCTCGATTCCGACTAAGTCGCCGCACATCGCGATCTCCGTCGATATGCTCGATACGGGTAACGACGTCCCGGAGATTGTGAATCTCGTTTTCTTCAGGCTCGTTCGCTCCAAGACAAAATTCTGACAGATGATCGGACGCGGCACGCGTCTGCGGCCGAATCTCTTCGCTCCGGGCGAGGACAAGAAGTTCTTCTACGTTTTCGACTACTGTCAGAACCTCGAATTCTTCAGCCAAGATCCGGAAACCAGCGAAGGCTCGTTCGGGGGAATCGTTGAGCACGCGCCTCTTCAACCTACGGCTCGAACTGATTACCGAACTCGATAAAGAGCGCTCCGAGTCGAGTCTTGTTCGCGAGGAGCCGGAACTCGATCTACGTGATGCAACGGTCGAACTGCTGCGGAACGAGATCGCGGCGATGAACGTGGAAAACTTCATCGTCCGTCCGCGGCGCGAACTGGTCGAACGTTTCGCTAAAGGGAAGGCGTGGGAAAAGCTCACGCAGACCGACTTGATTGATCTCAGCAAACAAGTCGCCGGCTTGCCGACGCAACTTGAACCCGAAGATGAAGAAGCCAAGCGCTTCGACCTGCTGATGTTGAACCTGCAGCTTGCGGTCCTGCGCTCTGAGCGAAGCTTTTCGAAACTTCAGAAGTCGGTGAAAGCGATCGCCGGGCTGCTCGAGGAAAAATCATCCATCCCGATGATTCAGGCGCAGATGGAACTGATCCAAGCCATTCAGACCGACGAATGGTGGGAACACGTCACGCCTACGATGCTGGAGAACGCGCGGAAGCGTCTTCGACTGCTCGTGAAGCTCATCGATAAGAATCAGCGCAAACCCATCTATACTGACTTCGGAGATGTCATGGGCGACGAGAAGGAAGTCGCATTCGACGCTTTTGTCAGGGGCGACGACTTCGAGCAGTTCCGCTCAAAGGCGAGACGTTTCCTGCGCGAGCATCAGGATCACATTGCGATTCACAAGCTTCGCATGAACGAGCCGCTGACGGAAGCTGACCTGCGCGAGCTTGAACGAATCCTGGCGGAAAGCGCTCTCGGAAACGCGACAGACATCGAGCGGGCCAGGAGCGAAAGCGAGGGCCTCGGCTTGTTCGTTCGCTCGCTGGTGGGACTTGACCGGGGCGCAGCCAAGGCTGCATTCGCATCCTTTCTTGATGGGAAGCCGTGGCGTGCTAATCAGATCGAGTTTGTCAATCTGATCGTTGATCACCTGACCGAACGCGGCGCGGTGAAAATCGAATCTCTCTACAGTTCGCCTTACACAGACGTGAGCCCGCACGGTCCCGACGGCTTGTTCCAGCCACCGCAAGTGAACGAACTCATCTCCATCCTCGACACCGTGCGGAACCGGGCGGTGGCATGATTGGCTGTGGGAACGACTCGTGACGTCGGACTGGTGATGAAGGAAGACGAAGAGAACTGATCCAGATCGTGGAGAAAGACGTCACCGCGATCCTTCGCTGCGCTTCGGAGCGCGGTCTGCCCAGTCTGCTGATTGGAGGCAACGCCGTTATCTTGCTCGGTTACATTCGTAATACGGTCGATCTCGACCTCCTGCTTCCAGAGCAATCCCGCTCCCGCTGGCTCGATCTCTTGCACGAACTTGGCTATCGTTTTTTCCACGGCGGCGATGCCTTTGCTCAATTCGAGCCGCCGGAAAGGAGCGCCGCGCCCGTGGACTTGATGTTCGTAGATCAAGCCACCTGGGAGAAGTTAATTAACGGAGCTACGGAAATGGAATTGGCCGGTGAGCGCGTCCTTCTGCCGCGCGCCGAATATCTCGTCGCTTTAAAACTGCATGCCGCAATGAGCCCGACGCGGAGCAAGCCAGAAGTTGATTGGGAAGACATTCGCCAGATCGTGCGAATCTGCTCATTGGATCCCGAGCACGAATCTTTTCGTTCCCTCATCTTGCGCTACGGTAGCGAGAAAGCGCTCCGCAGAATCAAAGGTTTCAGTGAAAAATAATTCTCGGTTTGCGATCGATTTGAACTTGCCAGTCTTCGGTTCCCGGCAAAGGGAGCACTGGCCGTCGAAGATGTCCTGGGCTGATGCCATGCGAACCTTCGCCGCGGCGCGCGCGCGCTACATGCGCGAGTTCGATTCTCCGGCGAAACGTCTGCGCGATAAAAATCCCGAGCCGTTCCGTCTGCAGTGACGTTTTGCCATACCAGCACTGCGAGCAAGGAATTCAGTAAAATCGCGGAGCGCTATGGCACAGACGCAATACGAGCCCGAATCGAGCGAGAACTCGGCGAAGAACCGTATGCGTGAATCGCTGGAAATTCTCGCCCTTGGAATTCGTTCACGACCGCCGACAGCCGGGCTGACGAATTTGGAAGCCGCCCTGAGGCGCCTCCCACATTGTCGGAGCGCTAGAGATTGGCTTCGACCGCGTGCGCCTTCAGGTCTTCCAAGGAAACGAACTCGAGCGCGGAGGAATGCGTCGCTTCAAGATCCACTTTCCCGGCGAGTCCACGCTTCAGCGCGGCCGCCCAACGCGTCACGCAGACGCACCACTTGTCGCCCGGTTTCAAACCTGGGAAGCCGTACTCGGGCCGCGGTGTGATCAGATCGTTTCCATCGAGCACGGAGAAGTCGAGGAAGTCCTCATCCACGAGCACGCAAACCGTGTGCAGCCCGACATCCTCAGGCCCGGTGCGGCAATAACCATCTCGGTAAAATCCGGTCACAGGATTACGGCAGCAGCAGCGCAGTTCTGTTCCGAGAACGTTCGTTGGCATCACGTAAAGTAGCACTCCTCCAGGCCGGTTGCGTTTTCCCTTTTGCAGGAGCAAACCCGAACGTTCATCCGATTCAGCGAATGAATGCCGGGTGAAGAAACGATTGCTTTTTGGCTCCTGCCTGCCGCAGGCGCGCGCGAAACTCTGGCCGCATTGATCGCGCAACTCGCGGAGCGTTGCGATGCCCCGACGTTCGAGCCACACGTGACGCTTGCGGGCGGAGAGCTGGGTCCGCCACGCGCAAACCAAATCCTGCAGACGATCTCAGCGCGCGAGCCAATCGAATTGGAGATCGAGCGGATCGACTTCTCGGAGCAATACACGAAGACGCTCTTCCTGCAGTTTCGTTCCGTGCCCGAAATCGAATCGCTCGCCGCTGAGATCCGGCGACTTTGTGGAGGCGAGGACGAGTTCAATCCGCATTCGAGCCTGCTCTACAAGGAAATGCCGGCCGCGGAAAAGGCGGAACTCGCGCGCACAATCAAAGTTCCGTTTCAGCAGGTCCGATTCGACGCCGTCAAAACCATTCAGACTCCTCACCCGATCCACGCACGTGAGCAGGTCGAGGCGTGGCGCACGCTCGGTTGGCGTCAGCTCAAATCCAGCGGCGGATGAACATCAAAATCTTTGGTCAGCACGACGAGGCGACGATCAAGCAGATCGAGACCTGTCTCGCGAGCGGCGGCGAGCGAGCAGTGCTCTGCGCGGACGGCCATAAAGGTTACGCGCAGCCGATCGGCGGCGTGGTGGCATATCGCGACAAGGTTTCGCTTTCTGGTGTCGGCTTCGATATCGGCTGCGGGAACCTCGCGATCCGCACCGACGCAACACGCGCGCAGATTGCGTCAGTGATGCAAACAATCATGGATGATGTCGTCGCGGACATCTCGTTCGGCGTGGGACGCAGCAGCAAGACACGAATCGACCACGAGCTCTTCGATGATCCCGCATGGAAGATCAAGCCGCTGCAGCAATTGAAGAAGACGGCGGCGGAGCAACTCGGAACAGTCGGTGGCGGAAATCATTACGTCGATATTTTCGCCGACGAACAGGATCGCATTTGGGTTGGTGTGCACTTCGGCTCGCGCGGTCTCGGTCATAAAACAGCGACGCATTTTCTTCGCGCGGCCGGCGGGAAAGATGGCATGGATGTGCCGCCGACTGTTGTGCAGGAAGACTCCGAGATTGGGACGGATTACCTGGCCGCGATGGAGCTG
>JACCTI010000193.1 GCA_013812515.1 Chthoniobacterales bacterium | reverse complement strand
CGTACGGCCAGCTGCTCTATGCGGTAATCGGCGTGACCTGGGCGTTCCACTTCACGTTCACCTGCTGGATGATTCCAAAGAGCCAGACGGATCTGACGGACAATGGCACACTCTTCTCGCTCGTTTTTATCTACCTGATGAATCTGCTCCTGCTCAGCACGATGCTCGTGCTTGCGTCACCGCAGATTTCGTTTACTGGGTTTGGGGCGGAGCTTGGCCAGAACGTCAGCTGGCTTTTCGATTCGTTAGGCACCTTGCGCGACCTTTTTAGCCGCGGTTAGGACGCATCCTGCGAAGTTGTAGCCGGGGGCGGTGACCCCGGCGGCGCGGGCACGGCTACTTCAGAAACCTACCGCGAAGCGGCGACTGCCGGCAGCCGGGGTTCAGCGCCCCCGGCTACAACTCGTCCGAGGCCGGAAATCATTTTCGGCAGATGTTCTACCTCCGCGTTTGGTGTAAACCGCGAACGGCATTACGGTCATTGCTTCGGCGAGATGCAATGCACGACTTTCCACTCGCAATTCGCGTCCCGTGAAAAGCTCCCGCGCCTCCGCTGCTCGGCGCAGCTTCCGGCAGCTTCACTGCGGTCTCCTGCCAACGCTCGCCGAGCGGAGGAAAACAAACGCGCGAAGAGAGGCGGGGCGCGAGAACCAGGAGCCAGTCTCCGCCCTGCTCGCGCGCAAACGCGATCCACGATGCCGCGGAGGTGCCGTTAACAGCGAGCGGCACGTAACTACCCGGGCGGAAGAGATCCGGATGATCCCGGCGGAAGCGCAGAAGTCGCTGCGTAACAAAGAGTTTGATGCGGCCATCGGCAGCTCTGCATCATCTCTTCAGGGCTCGCGCTTTTGCACACGCTCCAGCATGTCGCGACGCAGCTTGAGACCGACTGGCCGGCATTGTCGGGATCGACCAGGCTTAAAGTCCCAAACCTCGTTCCTTGATAAAGGTCCGGCACCAGCACGGCTACGACGTTACCGATCACAACAAGCTCAACACCGCCATCGGCACCCGCAAAGAGTACGACGCTTTCGTCGCCGAGCCGCTCAACCACTGTGGATGGACGTGCTCGAGAATGGCCCCAGCTCCATCTACGCACCCTATCTGGATACTCTCTTGGGGGTGAGGGGTTTTCGACCCTCACATTTTTTCCGGCACTTCAATGCCTAACAAGTAAAGCCCACGCTGCAAGACGCGCGCCGTCAGCGCGCACAGTGCGAGCCGCGAACTGCGCGCGAGCTCATCGGATTTCAGGACGGGGCAGGTCTCGTAAAAGGCATGGAAGCTGTTCGCAAGCTCGAAGAGGTAGTTGGCGAGAATGTTCGGCCGAAAGTCATTTAGGATTGTGGGCACAACTTCGGCGAATTGGCAGACTCGTTTCGCGAGTATGAGCTCGGCGGGCTCGGACAATGTAATCGCGTTTGGATGCGCAGAAGCAGGCCCCTCCGCGGCTTTGCGGAAGATCGATTGAATCCGCACGTAGGCGTTTTGAAGATAAGGTCCGGTGTTGCCTTGCAAGGACAACATGCGCTCCCATGAAAAGACGTAATCGGTCATGCGATACTGCGAGAGATCGGCGTATTTGACCGCGCCAATGCCGATCATGCGGGCCACGTCTGCTTTCTGCGCCTCCTCGAGCTCGGGATTTTTTTCTTCGATGATTTTGCGCGCGCGGGTGATCGCTTCATTGAGCACGTCCTGAAGCGCGACATTTTCACCAGAGCGGGTTTTCATCAGCTTGCGGTCATCGCCCAGAATGCTGCCGTGCGTGACGTGGCGGAAATCGGCGGTGTAACCTTCGCGCCGCGCAATCTCGAAGATTTGCCGGAAGTGCAACTGCTGTGGCGCGCCGGTCACGATCCAGACGGTGTCGCGCTTCAGGTCCTGAATCCGGTAGTCCACCGTCGCGATATCCGTCGTTGCGTAGTTGTAGCCGCCGTCGCGCTTCCGGATGATGCACGGCTTGTCGACGAGATCAGTGATTTCGCGGAAGAAGATGCAAATCGCGCCTTCGCTTTCCTCGGCCAAGCCAGCCCGGACGAGGCGTTCCACCACTCCCGGAAGGCGATCGTTGTAGAAGCTCTCGCCGCGTTGGATGTCGTAGCGGATGCCGAGCACTTGATAGGCGCGTGCGAACTCGCCTAACGATAGCGCGACACATTCCTGCCAGATGGCGGAGTTCTCCGCATCTCCAGCCTGCAGCTTCACGAGCTCTTCGCGGCAGGCTTCACGCACCGCGGGATCAGAGGCGCCGCACTCGTTTGTCTCTTTATAGATACGGACGAGCTCCGCGATTGGATCGTTGGTTAGGGCCTCGCGCTTCAGCAGGTGTTTCCAACCCCAGATGACCATGCCAAACTGCGTGCCCCAATCGCCAATGTGATTGTCACGAATGACAGCGTGACCGAGGAACTCCGCGATGCGGGCGAGCGCATCGCCGAGCACGGTGCTGCGAATGTGTCCGACGTGCATCGGTTTCGCGACGTTGGGCGAGCCGAAGTCGATCACGATCTTTTTGGGAGAATCTGCGCGCCCGACACCGAGGCGTTCATGCTGCGAAAGGTCGGCGATTCTTTGCGCAACGGCTTCTGCGCGCAGCGTGAAGTTGATGAAACCGGCACCCGCGATGGCCGGCGGCTCGCATAGGTCGTATGGGACCCATGCGTCACATACACGCTTGGCTACGGTTCGTGGATTTTCTCCGCGCTCTTTGGCGAGGATCAGCGCGGCATTTGTCTGGTAGTCGCCGAACCGTGGGTCGGTCGCCGGAGTAACGTCACCGGCACGGGGAAGGCCAGCGGCCGAGAGCGTCGCGGTTAAATTTTGCGCGAGAAGCGCTTGGAAGGTCTCCATTGCGAGCCGCGCCTACTTCGACGGGCGGTCGCGGAAAATCGCCAGAATCTCCTCGGCGGATTTGGCCGCGGCGAGGCTCTCGCGCGTGCCGCGGTCGTTCAGGAATTTCGCGATGGACGCAAGAGTGCGGAGGTGCGTCTGGAATTGGTTCTTCGGCACAACAAAGAGCACGACGAAATTCACGGGCGCATTGTCGAGGGCGTCGAATTCTATGCCTTGCGAAGAGCGTCCAAAAGTGGCGACCACCTGGTCGATGCGATCGGAGGAAGCGTGCGGAATGGCGATCCCAAAACCGATACCGGTGCTCATCGTCTCTTCACGTTGCTTCAGCGAGGCGAGGATGCTCTCGCGGTCCT
>JACCTI010000184.1 GCA_013812515.1 Chthoniobacterales bacterium | reverse complement strand
CTTCTGCTTCGACAACCTTGGCGCGCTGCTCTTGCGTTTTCGCCCGCATTTCCTGCTCCACGGCAACCGCGGCCGCCCGGCGCACTTCGGCTTTCGCCTGAGCGACACGTTTGTCCGCGTCTGCTTGTTCGGCCTGGAGTTTCGCGCCAATATTTTCTCCAACATCGACGTCGGCGATGTCGATCGAGAGAATTTCGAACGCGGTCCCGCTATCGAGGCCTTTCGCCAGAACCGTTTTCGAAATGCGATCGGGGTTCTCGAGCACATCTTTGTATGAGCTTGCAGAGCCAATCGAGCTGACGATGCCTTCGCCCACGCGCGCGATGATTGTTTCCTCTGTGGCGCCTCCGACGAAGCGATCGAGGTGCGACCGGACCGTGACGCGCGCTTTCACCTTCACGCCAATGCCGTCCTGCGCGACGCCATCGATGGTCGCGCGCCCCATGGAAGGATTAGGGCAATCGATCACCTTTGGATTAATGCTGGTGCGAACGGCTTCCAGCACGGTCTTGCCAGTACCCTTTGTGGCCAGGTCGATCGCGCAGGCGCGGTTAAAGTCGAGGGAGATACCCGCCTTGTCGGCTGCGATCAGGGCGAGGATCACGTGGCCGACGTCGCCGCCCGCGAGGTAGTGCGCCTCCAGCGGATCGCTCGGCACGTCGAGCCCTGCTTTCACCGCCGTGATCCGGTTATCGACGATCATGCCGACCGGCACTTTGCGCAGGCTCATTCCGAACATTTTGAATATCCCCACCGGCGCATTCGCGAGGCGTGCCCGGAGCCAGAAATTGAAAAACCGAAAGATAATGACCGCAAGGATGAACGCGAAGAGTGCGAGCACGAGAAGCCCGACGAGAGTGACCGATTCCATAAGAGCTACAGTAGCCAATCACCGCAACCACGGAAGGCTATTCCGTGGAATTTCGATGAATGGTCAGTTTAGACGCCGAGTCAGATCAAGCTGAACGCGAGAAGTTGCGCGACACGAGGAGCCCAGACGCACTCCCGGCAACACGACATTTCCCTGCTGCCTGGCCGTTTCCCGGACGCCCTGTGATGCAGCGTTACGGCCAGAGGAGCGTTTGCGTCAGCTTCGCGATCAATGCGGAGACAACGATGAGGAAAAAGATGCGCACGAAGCGGCTCCCTTTGGCGATCGCCAGATGCGTTCCGAGAATCGAGCCCACGATGTTGCACGCTGCCATTGCGAGGCCGACCCGAAACAAGACGTGCCCCGTCGAAGTGAAGTAGATGAGCGCAGCGAGGTTCGTCGCCCAGTTGATCGCCTTTGCCGCAGCCGAAGCAGACAGGAAATCGAAGCCGAAGATTCCGACGAACGCG
This sequence comes from Chthoniobacterales bacterium, assembly GCA_013812515.1. GTDB lineage: Bacteria > Verrucomicrobiota > Verrucomicrobiia > Chthoniobacterales > UBA10450 > JACCTI01. Next base: position 1,451 of record JACCTI010000184.1, on the reverse strand, counting down.
AAGATGAGAAAGGTTCCCATGCCCGGTCCGAAGAACCCATCGTAAAACCCCAGACCTGAGCCGACGAGCATTCCGAGCCAGCGCGCCTTATGGCGGCCGTGTTTTGGCGCATGATGCAGGCCGAGGTCCTTCGCGACGAAGACGTAGATCGCGACGGCGATCAGGAGAATGAGAACCAGCGGACGCAGCAGCGAAGGATCGAGCAGCGTCACCGCGCGGGAGCCAAGAAACGCGAAGATGAACGCCGCGATCGCGGCCGGCCAGACCGTGGACCAATCCATCTGCACGTGCCGCGCATAGCGTTGCACCGCGAAGGAAGTGCCGAAGAACGAGGCGAGCTTGTTCGTGCCGAGCGCAGTTGGCACCGGCACGCCGGGGAGCAGGATGAGAGTAGCCGGCAGTTGAATCAATCCACCGCCGCCGACCGCCGCATCGACGAAGCCGGCGATCATCGAGAAGGCGCAAAGCAGGAAGAGAGCGGACATCGAAGAAGAATCGGGACAGCCCTCGTGGGCGCATGCCTAACAAGTCATTGCGAGTGGCTCCTGCCACGGTCGGCATTCAGCTAACCTGCGCAAGTTTATGATTGAACCGCGTGGGTCGTCGAAACGCGAGAAGTTTGCTCTGCGATACGAAAGGCATCGGGAGGAAGGACTTCGCCGCGATGTTGGTCAAGGAGGAGAGAGGATTCGCGCGTGCTTATTCTTGGCCGAACGTTGGAGTTTTGCTCCGCCTGGCTCGGCCGATGAACCGTGGGCTTCGTTCACGCCGAAGCGAAGCTGAAGATCGCGAGAGAGAGAGAGGCAGCGCGCGCCTCGATTTACGGAGTTCTACCGCTTCAGATCAGCAGCGATCTCGGCGAACTGGGCGAGAGCGGCGGAATGGAAGTATGAAGTACGGATTATGAAGGGAACGATGATCATTTCTTCCTTCTGCATTCATATCTCTGACTTTCGTTTGGCGCTGTATTCGAGGCTTCCGTGTTTCAGCCAGAAGATGTCGAGGTTAGCGCTGACACGGGCGCCAGCTTTACGGCGGGAGGCACCGACACTTTGAGTGTTGTCTAGGGAAGCCGGGCATGCTGGATTTTCCAGCCTTATCCCGCCTCTGGTTAGCTCTTCGTAGGCGGCGCTCAAGAGCCGCATTCACTCCTTCTTCGTGTAACCGAAAAATCCGCGCTCGCGAATCATCTCCGCGACTTGCGGGGGGACCATCTCATTCCAGCTCTCGTCGCCGCTGGCGATGCGCTTGAGCACGTCGCGCGAGAAGATGGAGAGATAAGCAGGATTGAAGTTATCGAGCTGCATGAAGCTGCCGCGACCCACGAGATAGTCGAAGAGCGGTTGTAACTCGGGTTCGACCTTAATCGAGCTGATGGTTTGTAACTCATCCCCCTCCTTGGCCCGCAGCGGATAGACATAGATTTTCAAGTCATTCTTAAATAGCCGGCC
>JACCTI010000166.1 GCA_013812515.1 Chthoniobacterales bacterium | reverse complement strand
CCGTTAGATGATGAAAATCTCCCGAACCGTAAAGCACGCACCGCGCCTGCCCCCTGACATATTCTTCTGCGAACTCCTCGATCAATCGCTCTGGCGCAGAGAAGCGCAATCGCGGCCCCCACAGTGTCGCGTCGACTCGCGGGAGCTTCAGCGCATCTGCCTCCCAGGCCCCATCCAGATCAAGGTGCAGCGACTCCAACAAAGCACAGTTAGATTCGGTTGATCTCGCGCCCCGACAACAGGATACGCGCACGATTGGCAGTGACTGCGAGTTATCGACAGTATCGCCAAGAACTCAAAGCCTGCCCCGTCTCAATCGCAAGAGGACGATCGGGATATCTTCTGCAAAGTGCAGGATGCATTTCGCATCTTTGCGCGCCGCGCTTCAGAAGTTCTCGGCACCGCATGGTCCTTTGTCATTGCGATCATTATAATCGTGATCTGGGGCGTAACTGGTCATGTCTTCCACTACTCCGATACCTGGCAGCTCATCATCAACACGGGGACAACCATCGTTACCTTCCTGATGGTGTTCCTGATTCAAAATACGCAGAACCGAGACTCGAAGGCAGTGAACTTGAAGCTTGATGAACTGATTCGTGCCGTCAGCGGAGCCCGGAATCACATGGGGATTTGGAGCGCCTTTCCGGTCAGGAACTCGTGAAATTACAAAAGGAATTCGAGCGCATTAGTCACAAAGCAGATCAGGCGACGGCTCGGGTTCAGGAAGTGAAAGACGAAATCAAGGCGCGCTAGCCGCGTCGCCTGATTCCTCCGGCCGCGCTTCTCCGGTTCGGATGAAGATTTTCCCACTCGGGCAGAGCCGGAGAATCTCGCAGTGCCGGCAATCCGGCCGCCGTGCAAAGCAACGCCGCCGCCCGTGCCAGATCAGCCAGTGACTCCACATCGTCCAATGTTTCCGCGGAACGATTTTCATGAGATCCGCCTCAATCTTCTCGGCCTCGGTCTGTCTCGTTAGGCGAAGACGTTGGGAGAGCCGCGCCACATGCGTGTCGACGACCACCCCTTCATCTTTTCCGAACGCGTTGCCGAGCACGACGTTCGCGGTTTTCCGTCCCACACCCGGTAAGGCGTGCAGCGCTTCCATGCAGTCAGGAACCTTCCCGCCATGTCGTTCCTCCAGCGCGGCCGCCGCCGCCCGGATGCTTTTGGCTTTGTTGCGAAAAAATCCGGTGGAGCGGATTCCCGTTTCCAAGACCTCCTGTGACGCCCGCGCGTAGGCTTTCGCGTCGGGGTAGCGCGCAAAGAGTTTCGGGGTGACCGTGTTAACCCGCTTATCCGTGCATTGCGCGGAAAGAATCGTTGCGATGAGCAACTGAAGCGGATTAGCGAAATCCAACTCGCAATGAGCACCGGGGTAAACCTCCGGCAACACCTCCACGAGTTGAGTCACCCGCTCGCGGACAGTCATCGCGCAGAGCGACTGCTGCTGCGTCGCCGCATTCTGCCGACAAAAACTGATCCTCGCCGGATGATCCGCCGCGCCCAGGCGTATTCGCTCGCTAGAATCGCGAGACCCAACGGAATGACAACGATCGCCGGACCGGGCAGGACAAGCATCGCAATGCCAATCAGCAGCACCGTGATACCAAGGAGGGAGTAGACGACTTTTCGGATCACCGGCATGCGATCGAGCCCGAGCTTGCGATTCAGCCGTTTCTGCCAGGCCACTTTCCGGACGCGAAAAGAATGGGAGCGATGCTCGGTCTGCACGGGAATGATCTACCGGACGAGAAGCGACCGGCTGCTATCTCGCAGCGAACCGGGCGAGCTTTTGTTCGAGGTGCGGCGGGACATTGGCCACGATCCGCGCGACGTCATTTTCGTAGCGTAGATCGATGACATGGCCGAGGCGGTGAATCTCCGCGATCAACTCCGGTTTGCTCACCGGCACATGAAAGCGGCGGTTGAGTCGCCAGGAACCGATCGCCTCTTCCAGCGCACGAACCAGGCCCCCCACCCCTTCACCGGTCCGCGCGGAGATGCCGACACTGCCCGGAAATCTAGCTTGATATGCCGCGATATGATCTCCATTCTCAAGCGCATCGACTTTGTTGAAGACGAGCACGGTCTGCTTGTCGAAGGCGCCGAGCTCCTTCGTCACTTCGTTCACCGCTTCGATGTGTTCGTCCACGCGCGGGTGGCTCAAATCAACGAGGTGAATCAGCAGGTCCGCTTCGCTCACCTCTTCGAGCGTCGCCTTGAATGATTCGATCAAGGTATGCGGCAGCTTGCGCAAAAATCCGACGGTGTCGGTAAGCAGCATTCGCTGATGATTCGGGAGGGTGAAACTGCGCGTCGTGGGATCAAGCGTGGCAAAGAGGCGATTCTCCGCCAGCACATCCGCGCCAGTTAGCAGATTGAGCAACGTTGACTTCCCTGCGTTCGTGTAGCCGACCAGCGCGGCCACTGGCCATTGATGACGGCGGCGACCTTCCCGCTGCACCGTCCGGACTTTGCGAACGCCTTCGAGTTCCCGCTCGAGTCGTGCGATCCGCTCCTGCACGCGACGCCGATCCACCTCCAGTTGCGTCTCACCTGGCCCGCGGGTTCCAATTCCGCCAGTTTGCCGGGAAAGGTGCGTCCACATGCGGGTTAAGCGCGGAAGCAAATACTGCAACTGCGCGAGTTCAATTTGCAGACGCCCTTCACGGCTGCGGGCCCGTTGCGCGAAGATGTCCAGGATGAGCTGCGTGCGATCCAGAACCTTGCGCGAAAAAAGGTTCTCCAGGTTTCGGCCTTGGGCCGGCGAGAGTTCGTTATCGAAGATGATGGAAGTGACCTGCTGCTCTTGGAAAGACTTCTTGATCATCTCCGCCTTACCTTTTCCGATGTAATAAGGCGCGGTCGGCTTTTCCAGCTTTTGCGTGACGGAGTTAACCACCTGGGCTCCCGCCGAGTTCGCCAGCTCCGCCAGTTCATCCATAGAATCGGCCAGATCCCATTTCGAAACGCCCTCCTTCTCCAATCCGATGAGAAGCGCGCGCTCCTGTCTTTTCTTCGGCTGAACTTCAATCATCCTTGGGCGGGAAGGAGAGACGAGCCTTTCGCGCGATCAATTTGATGGCTTCTGCCGAGCCGTGCCGGGAAAGATTCAGTGGAACGAAATTACTTTGCCGCCGAAACCAGGTCAACTGCCTTTTACTGTAACGACGAGTCGCCTGCTGAATCTGGACGATGCATTGTGCCTCCGAAATCCGGCCATCGATCAGGTCGCGAATCTGTTGCAGCCCCAGAGTTTTCCCGGCCGTCGAGCCGACTTCTCCCGCGTGGCGAACTTCATCGACGACGCCTTGCCGAAACATCATCTCCACTCGTAAATTGATACGCTCATAGAGTTCCTGTCGGTCGCGGAAAACGAAGACGCCGTGCAGCCCGTCGGGTTCATCTGCCCACGCCACGCGCTGCGCCCGGGCTGGTCCACGCGTTAGCAGGCAAATCTCCAGGGCGCGTGTCAGGCGGCGTTTGTTCTGCGGGTCGATCGTCTGCGCGGTTTCCCGATCCCATCGTTCCAGTCTAACGAGCAATTCGCGTTGACTTAATTGGTTCAGCTGCTCCCGCAGCGGAGCACTTGCGGCGGCGCCGGCGGAAAGCCCATGCGTGAGCGCTTTCACGTAGAGACCGTTTCCTCCGACGACAAATGCCCGTTTGCCACGGGCCTCGATCCCGTCGATCGCACCTCGCGCCGCCACGCGGAACCGCTCCGCGTTCATCTCCTCCGTCAGCCGTGTCGTGCCGATGAGATGATGCGGAACGGTGCGGAGAAGCTCCGGCTCAGGTTTAGCCGTAAGAAGATCAAGGCCGGCGTAAATTTGGAATGCGTCTGCACTCACAATTTCTCCTTGGCAATTGCGTGCCACGTCCACGGCAAGCGCCGACTTCCCCGCAGCTGTCGGCCCGACGATGTAGAAGGCGCCTTTCATCCGGAAGCTTCGATCCTGCACTTTCACCTGCACATGCACTTTGCCTGAAAGGCGGCGGTGTAGGTGAAGGTTTACGTGCAAGGTTATAAAAAAACGGGAGACCGGCAGCATCAGCCACCGCGTCTCCCGTTCGTAGATGCGTTCCGGCCTAGCTTGCGGAATGATGCTCGCTCGATTTGGCTCCGCTGACGAGGAGCTTGCGGCCAAGGAATTCCTTGTCGTGCAGCTCCGTCACTGCGCGTTGCGCTTCTTCGACGGTGAGCATCTGCACAAAGGCGAAACCTTTCGACCGCTGGTTATGCTTGTAGGTCACAACTTCCGCGTTTTGCACCTGCCCAACTCCGTTGAAGAGCTCGAAGAGGTCACTTTCCGTGGCTTCAAACGAGAGGTTGCCGACGTAAAGACGCGGTGTGGTGACTTCGACTGATTCCGCCTTACGCGCAGGCCGTTCTGGCTGACCGTCGCGGGACGATCCGTTGCTGCTGTTTATCTTGCGCGTTTGTTCGACCCGCGGCGTGCCAGGACTTTCGTTCGTGAAAAAAGCCGTGATTTTTTCCCAAAGCGATTTCTTTACCGCCGGTTGGGGAGTGAATGATTTTGAGCGGGAGGGGCGATCGTCGCCCGTGCGTCGTCGGGAACCGCTCCCAGCGCGCGGCCGGCGCGAGTTTCTCCCGGATGAATAAGTTGCCATGATAATCCTCAATGTTGACCGAATTGCAGTTCCGGCGGAGCGCATCCATCGATGCACGGCCCGCAGCACGCGAACCCCGGAGGGTCCATTTCAGTCGCTCGAAAGCAGTTTGCGTGGCTGCTGGAAACTCCGCCGCCTTAGGCCGGGAGGTCAGTCGAAACGAATGGCAAGCCGCATGAGTCACTCGACGAACCAGCGAAGATGCGAGTGCTCGCACCAAAAATTCCCAGAGCCTGACCCGTCGTGAAAAGCGGACGCCCGGGTATTCGAAGAACGCTCCCGACATCTGTGACTAAGTATGGCGGGTGTCACGGCGATTGCAAGAGGTCCTAAGTCGCGCCTGCCCTGTTGGACGGAGAAACGTCGACAGGGATCTTCCATCAGGAGCCGGTTCGACTCGGTCGACGTTGTAGCCGGGAGGCACTGACCCTGGCGGCAGGGAGGCGGCTACCGCAACAGCCTTGGAAGGGCGAACGGGCGACTTCCGGCAGCCGGGGTCACTGCCTCCCGGCTACACGCATCCGCTCAAAAAGGGGCCTTTTCGCGCTCAAGTTTCAACCTGAGTTCATCACCCTCGCTGCGTTGCCACGTTCCTCTCTTTCTTCAGAAACCAATCGACGAACTTCGGCAGGCCGGCATTGAGCGGCGTCGTCGGTTTGTAGCCGAGGAGCTTCCGCGCCTTGGAAATATCAGCGCAGGTAACCCGCATGTCTCCAGGTTGCTCGGGCAGACGGTTGATCTTCGCCTTACGGCCGAGGGTCTGCTCGATCGCCGCGATCAGTACGCGTAACTCGATGGTTTCACTTTCGCCAAGATTAAAGATGTCGAAGAGCGGCCCTTCGTAATTCAGCGCCGCCATGACACCCTGTATGATATCATCGACGTAGGTGTAATCGCGGCGCGTCGTGCCATCGCCAAACTGATCAATCGGCTTCCCGGCGTGAATGCGCTCGGTGAATTGATGGATCGCGAGATCCGGCCGCTGCCGTGCTCCGTAGACGGTAAAAAATCGCAGCACGACCACCCGCATTCGATCAAGATGCGAGAACGTGGAGCAGAGAAACTCCCCCGCGATCTTCGTCGCCGCGTACGGGCTGATCGTTTGCGTAAGATGCATCTCTTCCGAAAACGGCACCGTCTTCGCGATCCCGTAGACTGATGAGCTCGATCCGAAAATGAACCTCTCCACGCCCGTCCGCTGGGCCGCTTCCAGCAAGTGCAATGTCCCGCCGACATTTGTGTCGTAGTAAAGCTGCGGGTTCAGGATCGAAGGGCGCACGCCGGCGCGCGCGGCGAGATGTGCGATGACGTCGAAACGTTCCCGCTGAAACAACTTCCGCATGCCGGCCGCATCGCGCAGATCGATTTGGTGGATCTGCACCTGGTCGGCGACTGCACCGAGGTTCGCGCGTTTTAGCTCCGGATCGTAAAAGTCATTGAAGTCGTCGAGAATTGAGACTTCGTGACCGGCCGCGAGCAACTTTTCGACAAGGTGCGAACCGATAAATCCCGCACCGCCGGTCACCAAAGTTCGCATCGCGGCGACCGTAAAGATGAACCTCAGCACGAGCAAGAGCGGAACCAGCGCGGGCGTCGTTCTCTTGTTCTTCGCCGTTTTCGCGTGCGCGCTTGCGGCCGGGCTCTACTTCCGCTTCAGCCGCGGACTCCTCGCGACCCGAACGATCGCGCAAGCGTTTGACCTCGCCTCGCCGCTCGATCTCGCCTCCCTGCCGAGCGTCACGCGCTTCGATTTTCCGCTTGGGAGCGAACATGGCGCTTTCGCTTACAATGCGCAGCCTTTCACTCAGAATCGCCATCTCGGTGACGATCTGAACGGCATCGCCGGGGAGAACAGCGATCTCGGTGATTCAGTCCATGCCGTCGCGGATGGCCGCGTCATCTGGGCCGCGGAAGGCGGACCGGGCTGGGGCAAAATCATCATCCTCCTGCATGCGCTCGAAGAGAACGGAGGACGGCGTTACGTGCAATCGTACTACGCGCATCTCGACACGATCATGGTCGCGCCGCGTCAGGACGTCCGTCGTGGTGAACAGATCGCCACTGTCGGAAATGCGGACGGACTTTATTGGGCGCATCTCCATTTCGAAATGCGCGACTTCATCACACCATTCATTGGCCCTGGCTACCGAGAGGAGACGCGCGGGTGGCTGAATCCCACCGAGTTCATCCAGCAGCATCGCGGCGCACCAGATGACGATGTGGGGCGGGCCGCATGGTAGCGCAAGCCGGCAGCAGCAATAATCGTGGTTATCGCTCGTTTGCGCTCACAAGGAGCGGCGCCCTCCAGGCCGCCGCGGAACCGGGGCAACCGTGAAGAGCGCCCCTCGTTGTTCAGTGTCTGGAATTCTATGTTCGCTTCGCCTTCTCAGGCGCTCCCAGCTTCGCCAGCGAACGTCCCGCACTGACGACTTCCGGAACATCCAGCGCACGCCAGAAGTACCAGGCTGCGAGGGAGCGGTACGGCCTCCATTTTTCGCCAATGTGCTCAAACTCTTTTGGCTTCGGCAGCTTCCTTTTGCCGAAGGTCTTTGCATAACCCTTCTGCACCCCCAGATCCGAGATCGGCCAGACGTCGAGCCGTCCCAGTTCGAAAAGTAACAGCATCTCGACGGTCCAACGTCCGATCCCGCGCACGGTCGTCAGGCGGGCAATGATCTCATCCTCGCTCATGTTCGCCAGGACCGGAGCGGAAGGCACCGTGCCGTCGATCGTCTTCGCGGCCAAATCCTTCAGCGCAGCCGTCTTGCTGCCTGATAAGCCGCAGGCTCGAAGCTTCTCATCTGGTGTTGCGAGCACCAGCTTCGGGTCGAGCCATTTTTGATTCCGGTAAATCGCGCGGACGCGACCCCAGATCGTTGCCGCCGCTTTCCCGCTGAGCTGTTGATAGGCGATCGATTCGGCCAGCGCATCGAACGGCCGGACGAGCACGCCGGCACGTGGTGCAAACGGCTTGGCGCGCGCGATCAACTCGGCAAACCGCGGGTGACTGGCCGCGAGCTGCTTTGTGGCCGCGGCGACCAAGGACTCGGGATCTTCACTCGGCATGCGCATCAGCAATACAGAGAGCCTTCGTCATTCGAGAAGCGGAAAGGCGCAGCGTCCCGTCGTTTTCTCGCGGCCGCGACGAAGGATTCTCCTTTCGTCACGCAAATCTACATCTACAATCTGCCTCAATGAAGAAATTCGCCGGCCTGTTTCTCCCCCTCATCGTTCTCACGCTCTCAATCGCACGCGCGCAGGATGCCTCCGACCAGCAGTCGCCCAGCACGCAGACGACCAGTCTCGAGGAAAGGGCCGCATCCGATGTTTTCATTGCGGATGCTTCCTACGTTTTCGAGAGCGAGATCCACAATCACGGTAGCTTCGGCGATCAGGATGCGGGCGAATTAAACGTCGAGTATTCGCACCGTTTCCACATCAGCGGGCCCATCTACTTCCGCGCGGGACTCAACTACAATCGCTTCGAGTTCGGAAAAACTTTCGCGCCCTTGCCCGATCACCTGCAGAGTTTCAGCGCGGTTGTCGCCCTGGAATATCTGGTCGGCAACGACGTGGGCGCTTTCCTCCAGTTCCGTCCCGGCTTCTACACGGAGGACCACATCGGCATCTCCTCTTTCGACGTTCCGATCACGCTCGGTCGCGTTTTCGTTCTTCAGCCGGAGAAGCTCTTCCTCTTCGTCGGTGTCAACACCGCATTCCTACGCGGGCAATATCCCGTGCTCCCGCTCGCGGGTCTCGTCTGGAGGCCGAACAAACAGTGGACGGTCGATGCCGTGGTCCCCGAGCCGCGTGTGACTTATTCGCCTAACGAAAACATCGGCTTCTGGGTTGGCGGCCAGCTCGCCGGCTCCTCTTTTCGCACCGATCGCGACCCAAATATCCTCCCGCGCAAACTGAGCAACGCGCAGGTCGACTACTCGGAATATCGCGCGGGCCTCGGAGTCAATTGGAACCCTTCTGATCACTGGACGATGACCGTCGCGGGTGGCTACGCATTTCAACGTCGCTTCAATTTCGAACGCGCCGGGGAAGAATGGAAAGCGGACGGCGCCCCGTACGTGCGCGTCGCAATGAAAGCTGAGTTTTAGGGCATCTGCCGAAAATCAGTTCCGGCTCAATATGCGAGTTGTAGCCGGGGGCGCTGACCCCGGCTGCCCGGAAGTCGTTGCTGCGCGCTGCCCGGGCTGATGAAAGCCGCGTCCCCCGTCACCGGGGTCAACGCCCCCGGCTACAACTTCGCCCGAACCCGACAGCTTCTTCCGGCAATCGCTTGAGCCAGCTGCGCGCTTAGAGCCCCTGCTCCACCCGACGCAACAACAAAGTTGCTCCGACGAAGCTGATGATCGTGCCGAGACAAAGCACGAGCAGACTCGGCATGTAGAAAGCCGGGCCGGCATGATAGAGATTTACGAATCGGAAAGCGCGGCAGAAATGCGTCAGTGGAAACAGCTCCGAAATCCAGCGGATGCCGGCGGGCAACTGCTGAAGCGGCGCAAACGCTCCGGAAAGAACGAAGACTGGCAGCAGAAAGAACACGGAGAATTGAATCGCTTGCGTCTGGCTGTGCGAGATCGCAGAGATCACAAGGCCCAAGCCTAACGAGCAAAGAAGAAAGACCAGGCAAATCAAGGCGAGCACGCCCGGCTGGTGGAACTGCACATCGAAATGCCAGCCCGCCAGCAGCACGATCATAAGAATCAAGGCGAGCGAGATCGCGAGATACGGCAGGATTTTTCCGATCACAATTTCACGCCGGCGGAGTGACGTCACCATTAACTGGA
>JACCTI010000072.1 GCA_013812515.1 Chthoniobacterales bacterium | reverse complement strand
AACAACGTGGGAGCGCCATACGACGTGCAGTGGCTCACGCTGACCAGCGGACGCACTGTGCAGAACGATCTGTTCGGTGATTCGAAATTCTGGCGCGCGAAGTTTCTCGAGGCCTACAAAAAGCACATCCCTTTCAAGAGCCTCGACTCGTTCATCGGTAACCCGTCCGCGCACTTCCAGCGGTGGATCGCGCATCCGACCTACGACAACTACTGGCAAGCGATGGCGCCCACTCGCAAGCAGTATCAGAAGATGTCATTGCCGATCCTTTCGATCACCGGCCAATATGACGGAGACGAACTCGGAGCGCTGACTTACTACCGGAATCACATCGCAAACGCCTCTGCGGAAGCACGCGCGAAACATTTCCTGATCATTGGCCCATGGGATCATGCCGGGACGCGTACGCCCACCGACGAGGTCGGCGGCATAAAGTTCGGCCCCGGAGCGCTGCTCGATCTGAATGACCTGCATCGGCAGTGGTACGACTGGACGATGAAAGGAAAGCCGAGGCCCGAGTTCCTCAAGGATCAGGTTGCGTATTACTTACTCGCCGCGGGGAACTCCGGTGCGAACGGAGAATGGAAATATGCCGATAGCCTCGAGACGCTCACCGCGAATCCGCGCACGTTCTTCCTCGACTCGAAGAATGGCGAGGCGAACGGGGTTTTCCGTTCCGGCGCGCTCACAGAAAACAAACCGACGCAAGGAGCCGATAGCTTCACCTACGATCCGCTCGATACGCGCCGGGGCGACAACGTTGAAAGCGTGGAGCCAGACAAGAAAATCGCCGGTCTCGACCAACGCTATGCTCTCAGCATCGGCCAGGATGGACTCGTCTATCACACCGAGGCCCTGCCTAACGAAACGCCATTTATTGGCAGCTCGAAGGTAACCCTCTGGGTTTCGATCGACACACTGGACACTGACCTCTCGGCCGATCTTTACGAGATCCAGCCAGACGGCACCAGCATCCCGCTCTGGAGCGATGTTCGCCGCCTCCGCTACCGCGAATCCCTTAGCCAGGAAAAGCTCGTCAAACCCGGCGAGATCGTACGTTGCGATTTCGCACCAGGACTTTTCGTCGCGCGTAAACTGTCAAAGGGCAGCCGTCTGCGCTTAATTGTGTCGTCGCCGAACTCGATCGGCTGGCAGAAGAACTACAATGCTGGCCGAGTGGTCGCTGAAGAAACCGCGCAAGATGCACGAACGGTGCACGTGAAAATTCACCACGACGCCGACCATCCCAGCACGATCGAAATGCCCCTGCGATAGCGCTCATCCCGTCGCGAATTCACGCGCCGGCTTCTGGTCGCTGTTCCGCAAGCCGCCACTTTCGTTCAGGGCCGCCGATCATTGGAATCCTTGCGCCGGTTGCCTCAGGGTGAGATATGACCCATTCCCGCGATGAGGGTGACGCATGGAAAAAAGAACCGGCTTGAGCGTTCAGCGATGGCGCTTTAGCCATTAGTATCACCATCACCATCATGGTGCTCGAACTGGAGGTGCCGCACGGGTCGGACATGGCGGCGTTGAAACCACTGCTGCCGGTTTTCCTGAGCTACGTCTTAAGTTTCATCCTACTGCCTTATGGCGCGGTCTTATTGGTGGCGGCTTTGGCCTACTACCTTCTGCAAAGCCTCATCATCGCTCACCAGGGACAGCACTCGCAATTGGCCGCGACCTTCCGGCACGATCTCAAAGGGAAACTCTCGCCGGTCTTCCCCGCGCTGGGGATTGCCCTCTCGTTCTTCCGTGCGTGGCTGGCTAGGTGCATTTGCGTTTTCGTGGCGCTAATGTGGCTCGTCCCTGATCGCCGCAGGGAGCGCGTGGTAGTTGAACCGGAGCGATCGAAGGGTAAGCGGAGCGGTCCTCATTCGCATCGCGCTATGAGATCCGATTGCGGTAGTCGGCCAATCCTATGAAACGGCGCGATCTCCCTTCGGTTTTAGGGAATCGTTCGAAGCTCTCGCGGGAACTTCGCCAACTTCCTCGTAGATTTCCGACATGAGCTTCATCAATCTTGAGCAGCTGCCATTTGTCGGAATGTCGCATGAGTTCGTCGGCGAAACTCAAGGCACGCCATTCTCGGCCTTCATCGTCACAGCCCCGCCAGGCCAAGGCCCGCCGTTACATCAGCATCCGTATGTCGAAGTTGCGTTCACCGTCGAAGGCTTGGCCACCATCACGATCGGCGACGAAGAGCGCGTGGTGAAAGCGGGCGGCATCGTGGTCATTCCGGCGAACACCCCGCATCGATTCGTTAACTCCGGTGACACGACTCTGCGTCAGATCGACATCCACGCTAGCCCGCGCTTTATCCAGACCAATCTCAGTTGAAGTCGATTCAACTTCTCGCTTTTCACTTCGTCCGCGATTCGCTAAGGCTTCCGTCTAGAAGGATGGAGTGATGTTTTATTTTCGGATCGATCGAGTTCGCTTCCTCGATAACGGCGGAGTCAAATCCGGCCTGGGAATTTTCGGACACGACTTTGCCAGGGTGAAATTCCTCAGCTTCGTCACCCGGTCCGATGAGGGCGTTCCGGAGCTGGACGAATGGGTGCGCAGCAACGACGCCGCAAGCAAAAGAGCGCTGCTACAGACGTTAGTCGATAACACGCTCAGCACACGCGCGCTTACTGAAATCGACCGGGTACAAGATAATGTGCCGGTCAACTTCGGCGACACCGGGCTTATCCTTTACGAAACTGAGGAAATCCCCGAAGCGTTCACGTGGACCTTCCTCGCCGTACGATCTTCGCGTAATGTGCGCGAGGCCGCGCGTGATGTAGACGAAATCTTCTCCGAACCTGGCTTCGGCTCTTTCTCGAAAAGCCTGCTAGGCCTCATTCAAGCGGGATCGGCTCTTGCTAACCCGGCGTACACCGCCGGCGTCGAGATGGCGAAGTTCGTTGCGCAAGCGAACGCGCGCCGTCTCATGAAAAAAGGCGACCGCGAGCTCGGGGCGGTCACGGTCAGCTTCATCCGGCCGGAGCACTACCCAACGGGCATTCGGGAAAGCCACGACGTGCACGACATGACCGGCAACATGTTTTTCGACTACACCATTTTTGGCTACAAACGCGCTCTACCCGTTATCCGGAAGAAACGCAGACAATGAAGAAACGAAAGACTCCTTCCCGGTCGCCGCAGAAAAAAACGCCATCCACCAGACCTTCAAAGACGAGCAAGCGGCTCGCCGAGCGCTCTAGGAAAAAAACAAAGCCCGCTGCTTCCACTGGCGAGCCGGAAGTGCGCCGAGCGATTCCGCTCGACTATGTGACCACGGACGCCGTCGATCTGCGTTCCGCTCCCGATTTGGCCGCTCCGAAACTACCCGGCGGCCTGCTGGGCAAAGATACGCTCGTTAGGATCGCTCCCCAGGATTGGTGGTATGTCGAAGTGGAAAGGCCCACGACCGCATCGGGCGTGCTCCGCGGCTGGGTGTCGAACGCCCTCTTGCGTCGTGCGACCGCCGCCGAGGAAGAGGCGATGTCACGCGCGCCGGAAACTCCCGCGCCCCCAGCGCCGAGCGAAGCGCGCGCACACGCGGAGCTGCGGGCGAAGATGGCGAAATCCATTGTGGATTTCGAAGCGCGCCGCGATGCGCAGGGACACCTCAGGGTTTACGATCTACCGGCTGGCGACGGTGGCGGCCGTTATGAAGTCGCTGGGATCAATGAGCGTTACCATCCGCGCGAGACAGCGAAGTTACGCGACCTGATCAACGCCCGTCGTTATGACGAAGCTGAAGACTACGCCGCCGAAGTGATTGCGGAATACACAGACGTTGTTTCGAAATGGACCACCGTACCTGCGATCGAAGCGTACCTGCGCGACTGCGCTTTCAACCGCGGGCCAGGCGGCGCGGCGAAAATCCTCCAGATGGCGCTGCGCGTAAATGTCGATGGCGGCGTCGGCCCGGAAACGTTAGGCGCGCTTCGCAAAGCGGAAAGGGATCCGGAAAAACTGCTTGCGGCTTTACGCGCGGCCCGGGAACACTATGAGCTGAGAGTCGCCGGCCGACGGGAGAAATTCTGGCGCGGGCTCGTCAACCGCTGGGATAACTCGCTCGATTTCGCACGAAACGTCGCTTGACCGTGCCCTGCTGTCCCTTTCTGCCACTTTGTTCTGATATACGTGACACTTACATTACGCTGCGCGTTTTTCCTGAGGGTCAACAATGCAATTGGATGCGGCCGTCCAGCAATTTAAAAGCGGATCAGCTGATTGATGGCGCTGAGTGCAAGACCACGCGGACGTGCCCTGTCCTGCTCCCATTCTTTGCAACGTGCGAACCGAGACCTGCAGTTTCAACGCGGCCTCGTTTTGCGAGAAATCATTTCTTCTACGCCAGCCGTGTTCGCGTCCCGGCTCCCGGTGAAAATGCAAACTACTTCCCTTGGCTTGTAAGGGACAGCCGGGCCAGAAGAGCGCCGTCGACCAGCGAGAAGATCGCCGAGTTGACGCCTATCGTCACTGCCAGCGTACCAATCGCGACGGCGCTAAATCCACGCGATTTCGCCAGCAACCGCAGAGAAGCTTCAAATTGCCGAACATGCGAACAAGCTGGCAGATGTATGCGCGGCTGTCAGCGGCGATCGACGACAAGGAGTCGACAACGCTGAAAGCACTGATCCTCTATCGCGACCAGAGAGAAATTGAACGATGGAACTCGATGACGCGAAAGCAGGGGCCCACACGCTTCCGGGCAGTTTTGCTTGGGCGCACTTTGCAGACGCAGGTTGTTCGTCGCCAATCTTCTTGAACTGACGCGCACAACTCGTCGCGCCCAGCATACGTAGCGCACGTCCAGCTACGTTCCGACCCCCCGGAATTCCGAACTCTGAATGTGGGCGCCGGGTGGGGTCGTCACCACCCGGCGCGCATCGCGTTGAGCCGAGCGAGTTACGGCGCTAGGCGATCGCAGAGCGTATCGGCATGATACGACACGAGATTGCGTAGCTTGAACCAGCCGGCGTCCTTCTTCGACATCTGTCCAATGCTGTTCATTTGTTCCTTCGCAAAATCATTCCACGAGTTGTAGCGCCCGATCGCCATGAAGGTCCACGCCGCTCCTTCCATGTGTTGCAGGACCACATTGCCGGATGAGGTGTCGATCGCGCGATCCGGAGGCTCGTTCAGGAATTTGTCGAGGCCTTCACGTTGTCCCGCGGCAGGCCGATATGTCGCGACCACGTAAGCCGACCCGGTGTTTTTGGATGCGTCATCCAAGCCCATCTCCTTTGCGAATGTCGCCCATGCCGGACCACTCGCGAATGTGTCGGTATGCCAGTCGGTGAGGCCGATTTGGCTCGGCGGCGGCGCGGGTCTCGAGGCTTCCAAGCTGGCGCTCGTGCCGAGGTGCTCGATCACACAATAATCCCAATCGTCCCCGTCCTGGTGACGCAAAACGATGTAATGACCGGGCATCGGCGCATCTGGAGCTTGCTTCTTCACGGCGTCGCCTGCGTCGGCCGCTCTTCCGAGAGCAGCTTTCTCGAAGTGGACGTGGTACATGTCGGTGCGCGCGGCGGGCGCCGCCGCGGCCGTGGTGGCGGAAATGGTAGGCGACGGGCTTTGCGCCCAAGCGGGCGAGGCGAGGCCGACAATTGCTATAAGAACGGGAAGTGTAATTTTCATGACAAGCTTTCTGGTTGAGGTGAGAGGCTCGTCCGGAAACCCGGGCACCCTGTCAGGGCGAGCCGCGAAGCGCTCGCTTCGCATCTGTTGTTACTGGCGGCGAGGGTAAAGATGTGCGGACT
>JACCTI010000069.1 GCA_013812515.1 Chthoniobacterales bacterium | reverse complement strand
CGCTGATCTTGTGTCTCGTTAGACCTATGAAGCGTCAGCCTCCGAAATGGCTTATAGCTTGGCTTCGCGCCGATCAGCGATTTTACAATTGGTTGCATGAGCACGCGGCCGGATTCACCAAATCGTGGTTCGAGTGGCTCAACTGGGTTGTTATTCTTGGAGCACTTGAGGTTGTGGCCACGAAGTATCACTCCCGGTCCGCGGCATCCGTCCTGTGGGCTTCATATATGTTTGTATTCTTCTACTTTCACTCGATCTACTGGACGAGCATGCCAGAGCGGGACGACACTGCGACGGGCCAACGATCCAGATCGGCTTTTTCGTGGATACTCGCGGCCTTCCCAGCAGCCGTCCTATTTCTACTTGTCCAGGCGCTTGCTAGCGCAGTATCCCATGTCGCGCCATGAAACGTCTAACCAAGCGATGCAGCCAACCACTGGCCGGCGTAATGCCCCGCCTTATTTTATGAAAACACTTCCATTGCCATTCAAGCTCGCTTTCGCCAGCGGTGGCTGATCTTGTGTCTCGTTAGGCGACATCGCGCGTCACGTTACATGAATACCCAGACCAGCTACGACCGAGTAGCGGACGAATACGTTCGCCGTATCTTCGACGAGTTGCAGCACAAGCCGCTCGACCGGCAGCTTCTCGATCGTTTTGCAGCGAGCGTCCGCGATGTCGGTCCGGCGTGCGATATGGGTTGCGGTCCCGGGCATGTTGCACACTACCTCCACGAGCATAGCGTGCCGGTTTGTGGCGTGGATCTCTCCGCGGAGATGGTGGAGCGCGCGCGTCACCTGACTCCAGGCGTCGAGTTCCGTCAAGGCGACATGATGGCGTTGGACATACCCGACGAAACTTGGGCAGGCATCGTAGCGTTTTACTCCATCATCCATACCCCGCGCGCTGACATCGTGAAGGCGCTCCTTGAGCTTCGCCGAGTCCTCCGGCCGGACGGTCTGTTGCTGCTGACCTTCCACATCGGCGACGATACGATTCACCTCGATGATTGGTGGGACCAGGCGGTGTGCGTTGACTTCTTTTTTTTCCGGTCAGCTGAGATGGCCGCCTATCTGACGTCAGCGGGTTTCGAGATCGAGGAGATTATCGAGCGGGAGCCTTACCCCGACGTTGAGCACCAGAGCCGACGGAGCTACATTTTCGCCAGACGGCCGCAGGCAACTCGATGAAACGCCGCCTAACCCTATGTAGGGAGTCCAGCGTGGATGCGGGTTTGGTGTGGTTTTAGTTCATTGGTTTAGGTGTGTTTGTGGATCGATTGGTTTTTGAGAGCGTCTCCTCTTCCCTTGTGACTCGTTGGTTTCGTGTTCCAGCGGCTCGTACTCCTATCCGTGCGTGAGCTCTTTTGGGGTCTCAGCACCATACGATCAATGCGATCTTGGGGAAGAGGAACGAGGGCGCGCCCAAGCTAGGTTTTACGATTCTCAGAACGATAGTCCGCACTTACTCCGTATGAGTTAATCGTTTGGTTATGCGCACCAACTGTTAACGCAGAGACAAGGCAAGTGCGGGATCACTCATGAATGAACTTGTGAGAGCGGTTACGCCATTTCGCAAGCTCCTCTCAAATGACCGACTGAGACGCGAGAGCTAATTCGATGGAGGTTATTCCCGTCCATTCTGCAATCGCTCTGTTCCTTCGCTTCTCTGATCAACCCTGTGCACGCAGGTTGGCGTGCAGCATCGATCTGATCCCGCGCCGTCGAGTGCAGGCTCAGCGCGCTACCGGCTCGATCCAGATTGCCTGCCGGGCGAAACGGAATCGGGCGGCGCCGAATTCCCGCCAGCCGGCCTTCTCCGCGAGCCTGCATAATTCCCGAAAAGAAAAGGAGCGCCGGACGGAAGTGCGCCCATCTTCTCGCGTCATTCGATCGCGATAAATCAACGCGGTCAGCAGGAAGACACCGAGCGAAGCAAGCCAGCCGCGGCGCAAATCGGAGACGAGGACATGTGCGCGTGATAGCTCCCGGCAGCGCCGCAACAACCGAATCGCATCTTCGTCGCTGAAGTGATGCAAGGCTAACGAGCAGATCACGATGTCGAAAGGTTGCCCCGCGGCGAAAGCCAGCACGTCCGCGCACGTGCACTTTATCTCGGGATACGCGACGCTGAGCCGGCGCGCCGTGCCGATGGTAGAGGGGTGGAAATCGACCGCCTCGATCTGCGCCTGTGCTCCTACCTTGCGCGCGTAATCCGCCACCAGTCGCGGAATGTCGGCCGAGCCGGTCGCGAGATCGAGCACCCGCACTCGACCGCCGGGTTGAATCCAGCGCTGCACAAAGCTGGCCACAATGCGGTGGCTCCCGAAGTGGCGGTTTAATCCGCGCAGGCTCGCGAGTGCCGCCTCGAGTTCCAGCGGGCTTGCGTCGGCCCGGTCCATCAACTCCGGCTGGGTTTTATCGAACTGCCGCTTCAAAGCGGAACGCTCCTCCCCGCGACAATCAGAGGAGTGATCGCGGCGCTGAGGCCGCCCTCACATTCGGGCTCATTGGAGAAATCTCTGCCAGGAAACCGGAAGTCCGGCGGTCTCAACGTCGCTCGCGATCCGGCCTTCGAACTCCGGATGGAACGAAACGCTCGTCCCGTAAACCATGATCAACTCTTCCGAACCTTCGACACGGATGGCGTGCGCCACGCCCGGCGGAATCACGACGCCAACGTTGTTGCCGCTCCGGTGGTTGTCGCCGTCGATCCAGAGACGCATCGTGCGCGTCTTCATTCCCGCGCGCAGATCGCGCAGGATCATTTCAGCCACCCCTTGCACGCAAAACATCACGTCCCATTGCTCGT
>JACCTI010000050.1 GCA_013812515.1 Chthoniobacterales bacterium | reverse complement strand
GCAACTTCATTGATGAACTCGCTCGCGAAATCGTCGGCGCCGGCGGAACGGCGATCGCAGTCGCGGCGGATGTCAGTCAGCCTAACGAGATCAAAGCTGCGGTCGCGCGAGTGCGCGCCGAACTGGGGCCGATTGGCCTTCTGATTCACAACGCGAGCGCCGCGTCGGGCAACGGTTTGCTAGGAACGACACCCGCAGAGTTCGAGCAAACGTGGCGAGTCGCGACGTTGGGAGCGTTCGTCTGCGCGCAAGAAACGGCGCCGGACATGCTCAAGGCGGGCGAGGGCGGGATGCTCTTTACGGGCGCGACTTCCAGCGTCCGCGGCGGCGGGTGGCTTGGCTTTAGCAGTGCGAAGTTCGCGCTGCGCGGTCTGGTGCAATCGCTCGCGCGCGAGCTTTGGCCCCAAGGGATTCACGTCGCACATGTGATCGTGGATGGAGTGATCGGACCGCGGGACTCTGCGTCTAACGAGTCGTCAACCGAGGCGATGCTGGATCCCGATCGGATGGCCGACGCTTACTTCCAACTGACGCAGCAGGACCGTTCCGCCTGGTCGCTGGAATTAGATTTGCGCCCTTATCGCGAGAGATTCTTCGAATAAAGGAGGGGCGGTATAATACCGCCCTCCCGACGTCGGAAAGACACATGTCGGCTCCAGTTCCTCCTGTCGCCATCATTCAAACATGCCCCGGTGTTCCTCGATCTGGCGGTGAGCGTGTGCGAAGCGGTCACGCTCGGAGAAAGGCGGCACGCGATGGCGCAAGGCTGATCACTTCCGGCGAGACGTGGCACAGCATGCGCCACGCCGTCCTCGTTGCATCCTCGGCTACCACGCGATCACGAGCTGGTGAGATACTTTTCCAGCTTCGCGCGGTCGCCTTCCACCGTGAGCAGATAAGCCTGTTCGCCTTCCACCCAGGTAGCTGTCATCCACTCGCCCTCGGCCCGATATTGGATGGCTTTATCGCTCTCGCGCAATCGGGGCAAAACTGCCCGGTTGACCACAAAGAGATGAACGAGATCGCCTTCTTCGCGGCCGAAACAAATCAGCGTCACGTGTTGGCCGCGAAAGTGCAGAATCCGGCACCCAAGCGGGGGCAGCACTTGCGGCAGTTTCTGTGGAAGGCGCAAACGCGAGGGAGCGCCGGCACTCTCGAGAAATCCGGTGATCCGCGAGAGGTCCGGCGCCTCCATTTCGAGCACGGGATCGATGCGGATGAAGCTCACCATCTCGGCCCGATAATCCGCGAGCGAAACTGACGGCTGGAACAGACCGCGCCACGAGCCGAAGAACACTGCGAGCGCGATGAGGAGCGCCGCGATCGGCAGGAGCCGGCGCACCCACGTCCGCGGAAAAGAAGTCACCTTCGGTATCTCGAGCAGCCGCGATTTCAGATCGCCGGGCACGGGCGTGCTCTGGAGTTTCAACCCGATGAGTTGATCGAATTCCTGTTCGCCCGCCCACCACTGCGCCGGGACGGTTTCCTTGTCCGTCTCCGCGGGCGCCACTTCCTCGCTGCTCTGCTCGGCCCGGTAGATTTTGAGAGGGGGCGACGGCTCGCTCTTATCCATAGCCGGCCTCCTTTCCTGGTGCCATCGCCCTTTGCCGCCGGGCAGAATCTGTTCCGCCCAGACGTGCGCGCAACTCCGCTTTCCCCCGGTGAATGCGCGACATGACGGTGCCGATCGGTATGTCGAGAATCTCCGCGATCTCGCGATACGAATGTTGTCGTAGGTAAAACAGCGTGACCGGCGCGCGGTAACGATCTTCCAGCGTGTGCAACTCGCGGAGCACGGTCCCAGCATCCAGCACATCCGCCATCGCGGACGGAAAAGGCGCCGGCTCCACGAAGAGCAATTCGGTTTCGGAATCGACGAAGCGATCGGCGTATCGCTTCTCCGCGAGAAATTTGCGATACAGCGTGGTGAAGAGCCACGTCTTCGCCTTTGTGGGATCGCGCAATTGGTGACCTTTCAAAGCCCACGTGTGGAAGGTGTGCTGGGTCAGATCGGCTGCTTCGGATTGCTGGTGGGTTAACGAGAGCCCAAAGCGATAAAGTGGCAGGTAATACTGCTCGACCAACAATTGAAAATCGATCTCCGTCACACGGCCTCTCTCTATTTCTTTGGCGGGACCTCACGGAACATCGCCACCATCAATGCGTCGAAATCCTGCTCCTGGCGGAACCAGGCTTCAAGGGCCGAATCGCGTTCCACGCGCGTGAGCGCTTCGCGAAAAATCGGATCGCGACTGTCTTCCGTTCCGTGGCGAAACACCTGGAGCAATTGTTTGGCCTCCGCGTTATCCACTGTGGTCCAGCACCAAATTGGCAAGCTGCGTGTCCGAGGCACGCCGGCGTTCTTCCAGGAGCTGGCGGAACAGGACCTTTGCTCGCGCCAGACTGGGAAGTGCCGTCTCCGGTGGCAGCTGCAGGATCCGCGCGATCTCGTTGAAGCCAAGCTTCTCAAAGTAAAACAGACTGAGGACGAGACGATGCGCCGGACTCATGCTGTGCAGGACTTTCAGGACCGCGTCGCAATCCATTTCTCCTGCGTTCTCAAGGCTGATTAATGGCTCACTTGTCGTGCCCGCGTCGAGATCGGCTTCCGGCAGAACCGGATGGCAAGCGCGCCACTTGCGGTGCAATGTTTCCAGCACCCAAGTCCGATCGACCTTCGCCTGCGCATTGTGCTTTCGCAGCGCTTCCGCCTCTTGAAAGGTCGTATCGACCAGGCGCGTGGCACGGTCATGCGCCAGACTGAGGCAAAAAGCGAAGCGATATGCTGGCGCGAAGTTCTCTTGAACGAATTCCTCGAATTTAAAGCTCATTCACATTCTCTTATTCGTCCGAACCACTTTTCCCACGCCTATCAATTCCCACGTCCTTTCACCAGTTCTAAAATCAGCCGCTGAAACCATTTTCGACATCGCATGAAACTGAACCCGCCTATGTCGAGCCCAATCCCAGTTGCAATCATCCAGCATCCGCCGGTCTTCATGGATCTGCCGGCGAGCCTCGAAAGAGCAGTCACGCTCGCGGAAGGCGCCGCCCGCAACGGCGCGCGCCTGATTACCTTTGGCGAGACTTGGCTGCCCGGGTATCCCGCGTGGCTCGACTACTGTGGCGACATGGCCCTGTGGGACCACGCGCCGACTAAAGCGGTCTTCGCGCGATTGCGACAAAACAGCATCGTCGTCCCCGGCAAGGAGACGAAGCTCCTTGCGCAGTTCGCGGGGGATCACGAAATCACCCTGATCATTGGAGTGAACGAGCGGGTGGAGACCGGGCCGGGCAACGGAACGCTCTACAACAGCCTCTTAATTTTCACTCCCGATGGACAGCTCGCGAATCATCATCGCAAGCTCGTGCCGACCTACACGGAGCGACTGGTCTGGGGGCAGGGCGATGGCGGCGGCTTGGAATCTGTCGCGACGCCAGCCGGTCGCATCGGCGGATTGATCTGCTGGGAACATTGGATGCCGCTCGCACGTCAGGCGTTGCACAATGCCGGCGAGCACATTCACGTGGCGGTTTGGCCGACCGTGCACGAGATGCACCAGATCGCGAGCCGGCACTACGCATTCGAAGCGAGATGTTTCGTGCTCGCGACAGGTCTCGTGATGCGGGTGAAAGATCTGCCGGCGGAGTTGCGAGCGACCACAGAGCTGGCGGCGAATCCCGATGCCTTCCTGCTGCGCGGCGGCAGCGCCATTATCGGACCTGACGGCAAGTATGTGGTCGAGCCTGTCTACGAACAGGAGAGGATTATCACCGCCGCGCTCGATCTCGATGCGGTCGATCGCGAGAAGATGACGCTCGATGTCTCCGGCCACTACAGTCGGTCCGACATCTTTGATTTTGAGATTCGGAAGCGCTGGGGATAGCTCCAGCCGCGCAGTGCTGATGGAATAAAAGCCAGAGCTCCCCCCTCTAATTGGCGATGAATCGACTGCTTCTGCTTTCGAGTTTGGCCGTCGCTTTCTCCTTCACCGCTAAAGGAACGAGCGGACAAGAAGTAGCGGCGCCCACTTTGGAGAAAGCTGTCTTCGCGGGCGGCTGCTTCTGGTGTATGCAACCGCCCTTTGATCGTGCGCCCGGAGTCGTCTCTACGCTGGTCGGCTATACGGGAGGACGAGAAGAGAACCCGACCTATCGGCAAGTCTCATCCGGCGAGACCACTCACCGCGAATCGATCGAAGTAACCTTCGATCCGACAAAAATTCCTTACGAGAAGTTGATCGAAATTTTCTGGCACAACATCTCTCCGATTCAAAAAGACGGGCAGTTTCGCGACATCGGCGATCAGTATACGACGGCGATTTTCTACGCGACCGAGGCGCAGCGGATCTCCGCCGAGAAGTCGAAAGAGCAGCTCGCGCAATCGGGCAAGTTCAACAAGCCAATCGCGACGGTGATTCTGCCAGCCGGTAAATTCTGGCCAGCGGAAGAGTATCACCAGAAGTACTACATCAAGAACCCGACGGCCTACGGGATGTATCGCTTCGGCTCGGGCCGAAACGGCTACCTGCAAAAGACGTGGGGCACCGCGCATTGAGAACGCGCGCGTGCAGCCTGCCGAGACGGATGAGCCAGACGCAGTCGCCGATCGCGATCTATTACGAGCACCCGGATTGGTTCCGGCTGCTCTTTGCTGAGCTGGATCGGCGCGGCACGAATTACATCAAGCTCGACGCGAGCCGGTACTCATATGACGTCGCGGCAGAGGAGGAGAATCGCTACGGACTCTTCTTCAACCGCATGAGCGCGTCGGCCTACCTGCGCGGACACGGGAACGCGATGTTCTTCACGCGCGATTATCTGGCGCACCTCGAACGCTCAGGCTCCCGCGTCATCAATGGCCATCAAGCATTCTCCTTCGAGATTTCTAAGGCTGCGCAGCTCTCTTTGTTGCACTCGTTAGGCATTCCGTTTCCGCGATCGCGCGTCATCAATCAAGCGGAACAAACGATCTCAGCCGCAGCGGAGCTTGGCTTTCCGCTGATCATCAAACCGAACATCGGCGGACGCGGTGCGGGAATCGTCCGGCTCAATTCCGCCGCCGAGCTCGAGCAAGCGCTCGCGACCAAGCTAATCGATCTTGGCATCGACAGCACCGCGCTGGTGCAGGAATTCATTCCGACGCGCGGGGGACATATCCATCGCGTGGAGACGCTCGGCGGGAAGTTCCTCTACGCCATGCGAGTTTTTACCACGGGCGAGAACTTCAATCTCTGCCCTGCGGAGATTTGCCAGATCGAAAGCGTGGCGACCGAAGGTGCGATGTGTCTCGTGGACGGACCGAAGGCTGGATTGAAAATCGAGCCGTACCATCCGCCGCCGGACGTGATCAATACCGTCGAGCGTATCGTCGCAGGCGCGAAGATCGACGTTGGCGGAGTCGAGTACATCATCGATGAGCGCGATGGGCGCCTCCTGTTTTACGACATCAATGCACTTTCCAACTTCGTTGCCGGCGCACCGCGAATCCTCGGATTTGATCCACACGAACGATTGGTCGATTACCTCGAACAACGAAGAGACGCGTGATACGTCGCGGTTGATGCCTGGCGTTCCTGCGAGCAGGCGCGTTCGAGATCGACAGCGTAGTGAGCTGGTGTGCCGCGCCCTTTTCGACGAACATCCAGATGTAGAATGAGCCAATTCGTACCAGCGCCGAGATGCGCTCCGCCCGCGGATGAAGAACTCTTGCGGCGAGCGAAGGCGTTCTACGACTCGGCAAACCCCCGGCGCACTGTGCGTGAATTCTCAAATCGTCCCGTTCCGCGCGAAGTCATCGAACTCTGCATCCGTTCCGCCGGCACAGCGCCAAATGGCGCGAACCTCCAGCCTTGGCATTTCGTTGCGATCAGCGACGCGAACCTGAAACGTGAGATTCGTGCAGCCGCAGAAGCAGAGGAGAAAGAGTTCTACGAAAAACGCGCGCCGAAAGCGTGGCTGGAGGCGTTAGCTCCGCTGGGCACTGACTCAAACAAACCATTTCTCACAACCGCGCCGTGGCTGATCGCCGTCTTTGCGCAGCCGTTCCGCGAACTGCCGGATGGCACGCGTTCGCCGACCTACTACGCGATCGAGTCTGTTGGAATTGCGACCGGTCTTCTCGTCACCGCCGTGCACTCGTGCGGCCTGGCGTCCTTGACTCACACACCGAGTCCGATGGGTTTCTTGAATCGCCTACTTGGACGCCCTTCACACGAAAAGCCATTTCTACTTCTCGTCGTTGGCCATCCCGCGGAATCGGCGATGATCCCGGATATCTCGCGCAAACCCCTTGATGAGATCAGCTCGTTTCGAATGGGGCAACTTAGCGACTCATGATGAGCGCCAACGCGCTTACGAACTAGGAGGCCCGCAGATATCGTGAGGCGCTTAAGCGTCGCTCATGAGGAAGGAACCCGGCGGATTCACGCCGCGCGTCTTCCGCTCTCCGTCACGAGCGGGAGGTCGAGTGACGAATCGGATAAGACGAAGCCATGCTTCAACGCCTGTTGACAGGCGGCAGCGCCGTTCTCGTCCGCTGCCGAACAGACATGATCGCTCATCCGTTCGCCAGCGGCCGATCAGACAGGGGTTAAGCTGTTTCGCACCGAAGGTGCGGCTCCGTTTTTTCGTCACACTCGGATTGACTCTGAAGTTGTAGGGGCTTCCGATCTCCATGGACACATCGTGAACGTTGGCGTTAGCAGGTCGTTCAAGCGAAAGTGAGCCTCTCGGTGACGACAGGTGACGGCGCCGTCGTGAGCATTGCACTCGGGGGTTGTTTGTCTGCCGTCGCGTGGTCCGCTTCAGTGCGACGGCAGCCGAGTCGGGTAGGTTGTCGCTACGTTGAAGGGCAGGGTGTCTCCGATCAGGGCTGCGCCGATCGCACCTCCGGTTTGGTGGGGCGATCTGTGAACGACCGGCGCGGAGGCCTTCGTAGTCGTCTTCAAGAACGCGTCTGCGAACAGCATCGGTCGACGCGATTGATGAATCACGGCGGCTCAACCTCGCGATCCGCGCCGCAGCCAATGCAGTGATGTCCGCGGGTTCACTCATCGAATAAGCAGCGGGTCAACGACGGTCACGTTGCTGCCGCAGGGTCTGCGACGGCTCGGTCACCGTTGCGGTGACGGGTGTTTGTTCTTGCGGCAAACCGACGGCAATCCCGCGATCGAATGAAAGTCGCCCCGGCTGTTGTTCTGACGTTGGACGGCGACTATCTCCGTGATCAGCTCGCTCTTGAGAGCCACTTCGAGGCTCGCGCGCGATGCGCTTCCGGCGCACCCCGCGAGGTGCTCTCCACGCGCTGATGAAAGGCAACCATGAGCAGCGCGACGCTGCGTCATCAGCATGATCGCCGCCGTGTGAATGCGAGAACAGCGTTGCGTTTAGCGCAGCGTGCACGCACCGCCGTCAGCGACTCCGCGCATGGAGTCAGCGACCGATGAGAAATCCCTTAGAAACGCTAAGGGGTAGGGCGTCCCTTCTATCAAGATGCATGTCCGATCCTTTGGTTAACGTGCATTACCATGCGCTTTGGTTCGCAGCATTCGTGGCGCGAACTATCGCGTTGTTGCTCCTGATCTGGCGCGCAGATCCAATCACATGCGCGCACGATGGTGCCATGTTTACCCTGAAGAAGTACGCGCTCGGTTGCGCGAAGATGGTCGGCAGAATGGTGCCGTTTATTGCGAGAGGCGACGGTAGGGTTGCTCGCTCAGGTTGCCAATCTATTCGGGTTTGATGTTTAGGTTCGATTAGCGTCGCCAACAATTCCCGCGAGCATGTTGTCCCCCAGACACGCGCTAAGTCCGCAAGACAAGTTCGCGCTGTTCAATTGCAGGCGGCTTCCAGCTCGCCTAAACAGCTCCGAGACGGCGCTGCTGCTTGGACTGAATGACCATGACATCGCTCCTCTCGTGGCCGCGAAACTACTGCTTCCGCTCGGCAAGCCCGCGCAGAACGCCCCAAAGTACTTCGCCGCCGTGGACGTTCTCGTGAGAGCAGACGATCGCGAATGGCTCTCGGACGCGACGAAAGCTCTGGCTCGTCATTGGCAGGCGAAGAATAGTAGGTTTGCAGCGCTCACCGCTGTGCGTTCCGCCTGACGCGAATGAAGATGAGGCCGTCACCCGCCAGCTCTCGATTCCGCACGCGTTACGCGGTTTGAATTAGCCCAACGGAGAGCGCGTCGGAGAACCACACGACCCAGCCACCACCCGACATCGCATTAAGTCGCCTTAACCTGCCGTCGCGGCGAGCGACCGGCGGAGCCGCTGCGGGGATCTCAGCGTTTTCTACCACATCAAGTTTTTCTTCGGCTCTTCTGTTGCGACGCCATTCCTGCGCACGCATGCACTGCGGCAAAGCGAATGACTTTGGCACTCGCGTCGGCTTCGTAGTCGTCGAGTGCAGGGCAAACCACGAGCGCTCCTCGCGCGTATGCTTCGTGGACCGCGCGGCTACCGTGCCCAAGAGCCTCCTGCGCGAAGCGCTGAGGGTATCCGCAAGCCTTTGCGCGCTGTGCCCACGCGTGGCGATACGAATGCAGACTCACCCCCGCGACTCCTGCGATGCGACAGCGGCGTCGAAATTCCGAGGATCGATAGTTCGCTGTTTTGCGCTTGATACTCGGAAACAGGTCGCCCGAACGCGGACGTGACTGCAGCAGCTCGCGCAACTTTCGACCCATAGTCAAACGCGCTGGTTCGCTGAATGGCCCAAGCTTCTGCCGCCGATAAACCAACACTCCGTTTTCCCAATCGATGTCTTCGGCTGTCAGGTTGGCGCCATCGGTTTGAGAAGCGCCCGTCTCGTACAGAAGTTCATAATACGAACGACGTTCATTGTTGCCCTCGCTAGCGATGACGGCTGCATGCTCCTCTGCCGTGATCGCCCGCATACTTTCGCTTCGGATCTTCGGCCATGCTCGCTTCGCGAGGATGGGCCAGGCGATCCAGCCGAGATCGACCGCCAGGTTGTGCAGTCGTCGTAAGTAATGCCGCACACAGTTGCCGTTCGCGTGATGCAACGCCAGCAAATCGGCGCCGGTCGTTTGAACGAGCGGTTTCGTTCGGATGGGATCATAAGCCTTGCTGCGGAACGCGCGGGCGCAACGAACCTGGGTTGTCGGTATTCCGTGTGTCGCCATCTCGTCCATGACAACCTGCCACGTGCGCGAGACCATCTGCGGGTCGTGCGCGGCAAGATAGGCACGCGCTAAACTGAGATTCAGCGTTGGCTGCCGGTGAGCTTCATTTTTCGCGCTGAGCAGCCGTTCCGCTTCGCGTCGATCACTCGTTCCAAGCGTGCCCTGCTTCTGCGAGTCGTTTTCCTGCCAGTAGAACTTGCCATTCCGTCGGCGATATAATCGATACTTCTGTTGCACGTTCACCTCCACGTTGAGGAGAATGCACGCGCCGAGTTTTTCGCGTTACAGAGTACCGGCGGAGTCGTGGCAGAGTTCGCACGAATAGTTCCCTCCGTGTTCGATCTGCTGGCAATTCTGCTGGCATTTGGTCTCTTTCGCGACCTACCGGCAGGAAAAGTGCCTCGTTGTGAGGCGCTTAAATTGTGGCTCCTGAGGTAGGATTCGAACCTACGACCAATCGGTTAACAGCCGATCGCTCTACCACTGAGCTACTCAGGATTATTCGCGCCGATTGGCGGGTGTATATTTTGCGCACACGCTTCCTGGCAGCAAGTGCTTCTTTGCTGCTCCGGGCCGCCACAGCCTGCGGATTGAGGCCCAGTGATTGCCGAGGCCAATTTTTTGGCCGCGGCCAAGCTATACGGAATTTTGGAAACCGTCGAAGTTACTGCGCAGCAGCTTTGAGCGGCCAGAAGATTGGCAGCAGCAGCAACACCGCAATTGTCAGCGCGATCGTGAGGCCAAGGCCGACTTTCACAAAGTCCAGGAAGCGGTATTTGCCCGGTCCGTAGACGAGGATACAGGACGGTTCGAAGGGCGTCACAAATGAAACTGAAGCGGCGAGCATGATGCCGATGGCAAAGGTGCGTTCGTTGGCCCCGATCTGGTGCGCAGCCTTGATGGCGACTGGCAACACCACGAGCGCCGCGGCGGCATTCGACATCGGCTGGGTGAGGATAATCGTGAGCACAAGAAAGCCAGCGAGGATCGCGAGGATTCCGAAGGGGGCAAACCATTGGACGACAAGGTCGGCGAGGTAGGCGGCGGCTCCGGTTTTTTCCATCGCGGTCCCGAACGCAGTCATGCCGCCGATCAAGACGAGCAGGCGCCAATCGACGAACCCGTAGGCGCGTTCCACGCTGACGCAGCGCATCAGAATCGTAAGCACGGCCGCGGAGAGGAACGCGATTGACAGCGGCACCACCCCGAGCCCGCCGATCAACACCGCGGTCCCGAAGAAACAGATCGTGAGCAATCCTTTGCGGGGGTGGTAGAGCGGCTCGCTCACCTGCCCGAGCAATGACAGCCCCGGATGCGCGTGCAATCCCTCCATCCGCTCCGCTTCCCCCTGTACGAGCAGGAGATCGCCCGCGCGCAGAACCGTGTCGCCAATGCCTTCGCGCAACGATTGTCCCTGCCGGTAAATCGCCAGCACGGTAATGCCGTGATACTGCCGGAATCTCGCCTCCTTCAGGGTGCGACCGTGCAGTTCGCTTTGCATCGTGAGCAGAACCTCAGCTATCCGCATGTCCGCGCTCTGGAGATGCAGATCGCCGAGCGCGAACTCCGGCTTAAATTCGATACCCTCGATCTTTTTCACCTTCATCAAGGTCTCGGCTTTGCCTTCCACCAGAAGCGTGTCGCCTTCGGCGATCGTAACCTCGTGCCCGGGGACAAGCTCCCGCTCGCCGCGCACGATTTGCAGGATGCGAAACTCCAGCACGTTCAGATCGGAGTCGTAGCTCTTTTGTCCGATCAACGGTGAATTCGGCAGCACGATGATCTCGCTCATGTACTCCCGCATGGAGTAGTTCGCGGTCAGACTCGCCTCCTTGTGCTCCGGCAGCAGGCGTTTGCCGATGAACATCATGTAAGCCATGCCGACTGCCACAATCACGAGGCCCACCGGCGTGATCTCGAACATGCCGAGCTCCGGCATGCCCGCTTTCCTGATGTAACCGCTCACCGCCACGTTGGTGGACGTGCCGATCAGCGTGCAGGTCCCGCCTAGGATTGACGCGAAGGCAAGTGGCATCAGCAATCGCGAGGCGCTGAGTTTGGCCCGCCGCGCGACGCCGACCGTGGGCGGCAGAAACATCGCGGTGACGGTGGTGTTGTTCATGAATGCCGACACGCCCGCGGTAATCGCCATCAGGAACAAGAGGAGCCGGTTCTGGCTCGTGCCCGCGAGCTTCAGGATGCGCCCGCCGAGCAGATCGAGGACGCCGGTTTCCCGCAACGCGCCACTGATCACAAAAATGGCGCCGAGGATGATGATGATATCGCTGCTGAAACCGGCGAACGCTTCCTGCGGCCCGAGCACGCCACCGCTGACCAGCGCGATCAGGAGCAGGAACGTGATCAGGTCGACCGAGATTCGCTCGGTGGCGAAGAGCGCGATCGCGATGACCAGGAGCGCGAGAACGAAAGCGATGGCAAGAGTCATAGCGAAGGTGCGCGATTAACCGCCGCAGCCGGTCGCGGGCGAGATAATTCGATCAAACGTTGCGCATCAAGCTGATACATGTGGCGGCATCAGTGTGGGCGTGGTGCTTACCGGCCTTGGCACCCCGCACCTCAAGGGCAGCGGAGGAATTCGTCGATGCTCCTGTAAACAGATTACTCCCACGTACTGCTCGAGTTTTCGAGCGGCAGATAAGGACATGGGATCGCTTATTCGAGTAATTCTCCAGGGTCTTTGCCGTTCATGCAGTGCGATAAGCCGAGATTGTGTTGCTCCAGTCGCTTCAGTACGTTCTCGGAAAGATCAAAATGGAAACGCCCGGCCGCGTTTTGCAGAATGTAGACGCGGTAACAAACCACTTGATTTGGTTGCGGGGGCGGGATTTGAACCCGCGGTCCGGCAGCTGCCGGATTATGAGCCTCCTTTAGGTAAACCTGTCAGTGCAAAGAAGCCGGCGCCGCGTCCTTGCCGTTTCAAACGGTTCTCCAACTTGCGCGCTTCGCCTTGTGAAAGCTCAACGCTCTGCCACGCGATTCGCCACGGACCCTTGCCTTTCGTTCACTTGGATGCGCCCGCGTTGGGCTGGGCAAGCCTCACTGGGGTATCTTCGCTAATGCCGATGTAGAAGCGGCGCGGGATTCACGAGGACATACACGCGATAGAGTGGCACACGCGGTGATTGGTTGCGGGGGCGGGATTTGAACCCGCGGCCTTCAGGTTATGAGCCTGACGAGCTACCAGACTGCTCCACCCCGCGTCTTGAGAGGCCTAGTATGCGGCGCGCATTTCCGAATGCAAACGCAAAGTCCGTCGGACGACGCGAGTTGTGCCGAAGCCGCGTGAGGTTCATGTCAAAACGTGTCCCGCGCTCCTTCTCCCATCCAGACGAGCGGCAGAATCCTCGTCGGAACCGCGAGCTGGTCGGATCCCGGATTCCTCGAGCATTGGTATCCGAAGAAAATGCCCGCTGCGGATCGGCTCGCGTGGTACGCGGAACATTTCGAGATGGTGGAAGTGAACTCCACTTTCTACTCCGTCCCTGAGCCGCGGATGGTGGAACGATGGTGCCGCAGCACGCCGGACGATTTCGTTTTTAATGTAAAGCTCCATCAACTGCTCTCACGTCATTCCACGGCGGCGAAGCTATTACCGCCGAGCTTGCAGAAAAGCGCGGAAATCGATGCGAAAGGCAAAGTGAAGCTCACGCCGGAGATCGAGCAGGCAATGATCGAGGAGGTCCTCGGGCCGGTGAAGATGTTGCATGCGTTGCAAAAACTCGGCGTGCTCCTGTTGCAATTGTCGCCCGCGTTTTCACCGAAAGCGCACCAGCTCAGCGAGCTTGAACCGCTGCTTGCGCGGCTGCACGGATATCAAGTCGCGATCGAGCTCCGGAATCGCAACTGGGCGTCAGGCGAGAGGCTGGGGGAGACGCTTGCGTTTTTGCGCGAACACTCGGCCACATTCGTCTCCGTGGATGCGCCGGCTACGGAGCACTTCACGATCATGCCGCATGATCTGAACGAGATTACGACGCCGAATCTCGCCTACCTGCGCCTCCACGGTCGGGACGCGAAAGCCTACACCACCGGCAAAACAGTCGCGGCCCGTTTCCACTATGATTACAGCGACGAGGAGATCGAGGAGGTTGCGCAACGTTCGGAAAAACTGGCGGACAAAGCGAAAGAAGTGCACGTGGTCTTCAACAACAATGCACAGGATTTTGCGCCGCATGCGGCTTTGCGAATGCGGGCCGCGTTGGGCCAGATCGCGCGCAAGTCCAAGCCGCGGCAGGCAGAGCTGTTCACGAGATGAACGGAGCGCGGGAGACTGCCAGCTGGAGGTCGCGGTTCAAAGCGTGGTGGTCGAAGCATCATCACCGCGTGATGTCGATCGAGGATTCAGCGCATGCCATCGCGCTCGGAATGGCGATCGGGATTTTCTTTGGCTTCACGCCGCTTTTGAGTCTGAAGACCTTGCTTTCCATCCTGGTGGCGTGGCTGCTGAACAGCAACAAAATCGCGGCGGCCATCAGCGTGACTTTGCACGACGTCCTCCTGCCGTTCATGCCCGCGATTTACTGGTCGGAATACAAGCTCGGCTATTTCGCGCTTAATGGCGCGATGCCGGGCCGCATCCATTTCGGACACATGTCAGTCCATGATTACCTCCACTGGCGCGTGCTCGTAAATGTGATCTGGCCAACGTTTCTGGGGGCGATTTTTCTCGGGATTCCGGTCGCAGTCGTTTCCTACTTCCTCGTGCGCGGGCTTATCATTCGCAGACGTGCGCGGCTGGCGGCAGCCGCGAGTTAGAGCATCTACCGGAGGACCCCGGCTGCCGGAAGTCGCGCCTCGGCCTTTTGTTCTACGCCGCGTCCGCGCCGCCGCGGTCGACGCTCAGGTCTGCGTCCTGGTACAAGCATCGCGACAAATCCTGATTGCATTTGCGAAACGAACCGCACCGATTAACATGCTGCCGCTTACGCTCCTGTGACTCTCTCCCGTTGTCTTTTCGCTCTCGCTTTCGCTCTGCTTTTGTCGCTCGCCTCGGGCGGCAAGGTGCTCGCCGCGCAGGCCTTCATCATGATCGATTCCAAGAGCGGGTTCGTCCTCCAGGAGAAGGACGCAAGGGTGAAGCGTCAGATCGGCAGCCTAACGAAGATCGCGACCGCGATGGTGGTGCTCGATTGGGCAGAGCGCCACTCTGGTGATCTCGGCCAGATGGCAACGGTTCCGCCCGAAGCAATGCTGGGAGGGGGCGAGAACCTCGTCGGCTTTCAACCGGGAGACACCGCGAGTTTGCGCGATCTTCTTTATGCGGCTCTGGTTCAATCCGACAACATCGCCGCTTACACCCTGGCGAATCACGTCGGGCAGACGATTCAATCGGTCGTGCCGCAGAGTCCGGATGCTACGCCAATGGTCACATTCGTCGGCCAGATGAACGCGCTCGCGAAAACGCTGCGCATGGACCGTACGCTCTTCTCCAACGCCACGGGCTCGGATGATCGTGTCAAGCCGCTGCCGTATTCCACCGCGATGGATATGGCTCGTCTGACGCGCTACGCGATGAACAAGCCCGGCTTCCGGTTTTATGTCGGGCAGAAGGAGCGGCAGATTTCGTTCTCTCACGCCGGCAGCCGCAGAGATTACGTGCTCCGCAACACGAACGAGCTGCTCGGCATCGAAGGTGTCGAGGGCGTGAAGACGGGCCGCACCGCGCGGGCTGGTGATTGCCTGATATTGTCGGCGCAGCGTCAGGCTGAAGTCATCAAGCAGAGCGAGACGAACGCGACTGTCATTCCGCGTCACCTCATCATCGTTCTGCTCGGCAGTCCGAATCGCTTCGAGGAAGGCCGGCAACTGCTTGCCGTGGGCTGGGCGCGGTACGATCAATGGGCCGCCGGGGGCCGTTTGGTCGATCCGAAAAAGGCGTTGTAATTCCGCGACCTTCCTCACCGATGAAGCCGCGGCTCGGCGTTCTCACCAGTGGGGGTGATTGCCCCGGCTTGAATGCCGTCTTGCGCGGCGTGGCGCTGGCCGCGGAAAAGCTGAACTTCGAGGTGCTCGGCTTTCTGGATGGCTTTGAAGGTCTATTGCCGCCGGGAAATTTCATGGTGCTGGATCGTCGCAGCACGAGCGGGATCATGCCGCGGGGTGGCACGATTATCGGCACGACGAATCGCGGACATTTTGTCGCCAAAGTAGGCGCCGGAGATCGTGCGGTTGTGGCCGAGAACGCGATCGAAGATGCAAAGCGCATTCTCCAGGAGCATCGCGTGGAAGCGTTGATCATCGTCGGTGGGGACGGTTCGATGACGACCGCGCTGCAGCTTCAGGAAAAGGGCATTAACTGTATTGGCGTTCCCAAAACGATCGACAACGATCTGGAAGCGACGGCCATGACCTTCGGTTTCGATTCGGCGGTTGCGGCGGTGACCGATGCGCTCGATCGGCTCCACACAACCGCGACCAGTCACAAACGCGTGATGGTTCTCGAAGTCATGGGCCGGCACGCCGGTTGGATTGCGCTGCATGGCGGATTAGCGGGCGGCGCTCACATCGTTCTGATTCCGGAGATTCCATTCGATTACGATAAGATCACGGAAGCGCTGCGCACGCGCGAGACAAAGGGGAGCATCTACTCGTTAGTCGTGGTCGCGGAAGGCGCCTGCCCGCGCGACGGACAGGCGGTCATGCACAAGATCGCTGAGGGAGAAAATCGCTTCGGCGGAATCGGCAGCGTCGTCGCGGCGGAAATCACGGCGCGGAGTGGAAAAGAAACGCGCTGCACCGTGCTGGGTCATCTTCAGCGCGGCGGTGCGCCCACCACGCTCGATCGCATTTTGGGGACGCGCTTCGGCGTGCAAGCAGTAAAGCTGGCGTCGGAAAGGCAGTTCGGGTCGATGGTCAGCTATCAGAATTATCAGGTTCGTCATGTGCCGATCGTTGATGCGGTGAATCGTCTTCGCCTGGTGCCGCCGGACAGCCAGATGGTGCAGACCGCCCGCGACGTCGAAATCTCCTTCGGCGATTAATTGTAGCCAGGGGCGTTGACTCCGGCCCGCGGTAAACGTCTGGTTTGCCCCCGCAGCGACCACCGCGCCTAGTTCGTCATCCTCAAGCAACCAGCGAAAAGAGGACGGAACCAAAAACATTTCCTGCGTTCCTGCCTTCGTGATTCATTTTTCTTTCCTCTCGTTGACTCAGACCCGTGAGGCGTGACCACTCACGCCGATTCGCTCGCCTTCGCCCATCGCCAAGTCGCGCTCGCGCCACCGACAACAAAAACCAACTGGCGCGTCCGAACTTCACGCGTACGTTCGCCGCGCTCGATTCGGCCGCCGCCGTTTCACTGCACTGCCATGATTAACATCCTCCGCAAAAACCAGAAGGCTCTCTGGATTGTCATCGCGCTGCTTTGCATTCCGTTTGTGTTCTACTTCAGCAACTCGCGCGTCGGCCCGATCGGCAACAATCAATTCGGCAAGATCTACGGTCGCACAATTTCCGGCCTGGAATTCCAGCGTAGCGCCCGACTCTTTAATCTCGCGCGCGATCTGGGCATGTTCACTTTCCTGCAGGACATGGTCTCGAGCGCGCAATCCGAGAACGAAGCCTACTCGGATTTCACCTGGAACCGCCTCGTTCTCCGTCATGAAGGGGAGCGGCTCGGGATTCAACCCGCCCCGCAGGAAGTCGCGCGTCTCGTGAAAAGCTTCCGTGCCTTCCAGGGGCAGAGCGGATTCGACATCAATAAGTACAACGAGTTTGCGCAGAGCGTCCTGCCGAGCATGGGATTCAATGAGGGCGAGATCGAAGAGCTGGCGGCCGATCAGCTGACACTCGAACGTCTCAAAGAAATCATCGGGACCGGCGTGCAGATTCCGGAAGCGGAGAGCAAGGAGAATTACGACCGTGCCTACGGAAAGGTAGCCGTGGGGGTTGTTCGTTTGCGCTCGGACGAGATCGCGAAAGGCGTCAGCGTGACCGATGAAGACATCACGAAATACTTCGAGGTGCACAAGGCCGAGTTGAAGAGCGACGAACGCCGGCAGGTGAATTTCGTCACCTTCGCGCTCTCGGACGAACAGAAGAAGCTCGCCGGCAAAGAGCGGGTGGAAGCTCTGCAAAAGGTGGCGGACCAGGCGAACGACTTTAATCAGGCGCTGCTCGAGAAAGACGCTGCCTTCGATCAAGTGGCGGCGAAATTTCAGCTGCCGGTGCAGACCACCGGGAGTTTTGCCAGGGCGACGCCCGATCCGTTGCTCAGCGGCAATCAGCAACTCGCGAGTACTGCCTTTCAACTTACGCCGGAGGAGCCAAACAGCGATCCCGTTCAGGTCTCCGATGCGTTCTACA
Organism: Chthoniobacterales bacterium; assembly: GCA_013812515.1. Taxonomy (GTDB): domain Bacteria; phylum Verrucomicrobiota; class Verrucomicrobiia; order Chthoniobacterales; family UBA10450; genus JACCTI01. The sequence goes on along the minus strand of JACCTI010000050.1, from coordinate 2,800 downwards.
TTTTGCACCTGAGCGGGGCGGAAGCTGCGAAGCCGCTCACTTTGGAAGAAGCGAAACCGAAGATCGTGGACGCGATCAAGCAGGAGCGCACGAGTGAGCTCGTCGCAGCCAAGGGCGCAGAAGCCGCCCAGAAAATTCGGGAAGGGCTGAAGACCGGCGGCGCCCTGGACGCGGCCGTGCAGCAAATCGGGCTGGTGGCTGAGAAAATCCCGCCGTTTGCGCTGGCCGATCCACCAGCGCGCAGCACTGAGCCGGGCAAACCGCCCGTCCCGGAAACGCTTGATCTCCAGATGATCAAAGGCGCCGTTGCGGAGATGAATCCCAGTGAGGTAAGCGAATTTCTGCCGACGGATAGCGGCGGTCTCGTGGTGGTGTTGGAGGCACGCGAGCAACCGGCGGCAGACGCTTATGCCGCAGGCAAGGAGGCATTCAACAGCAGGTTTGAGCGCGGCAAGAAGGAGATGGCGTTCTACGAATGGCTGCGGGAACGGCGCCGCGAAGCAGGCGTTCCGAGTAACATCACGGCGGAGATCGCCGGCTGAGCGCCGGCACCCGGAGCGCCTTCGCGATGGATTCTCTCGAAGAGCTTTTTGACGACGCGAACGGCGACCTGGCCATCGGTGAACTCGAGGGGGCGGTCGAAAAATATCGGCGGTGTGTGGAGATGGATCCCTTGTTTTTCGATGGATGGCACGCGCTCGGCATGGCATTGATGAAAATCGGGCGTTTTCCGGAAGCGATCGCCGCCGGGAAACGCGCCACGGAACTGCGGCCTAACGATCAGATTGGCTGGACCAGCCTGTCGCTCTTTTTCAATCGCAACGGCAACATCCAGGAAGCTGAGGCCGCCGGCACGAAGGCGAAGATTCTCTCCTGGGGCGGTAAGATCGCGAAAGAGTAGTGGGTTAATTTGAAAGTCCCGCTCGCAAGGATCGGGCGAGTTATAAATTTTCCTTACGATGAAACCGCACTTTCGGCGCTTCGACCTGAGGCTCGCGCACAACTGGATGGTGGCGAGCAGCCAGCGATCCGGCGGCAAGAGCGTCTACCCCGCGGTCCTGGTCGAATTGCGGGACAAGAATGGCGTGATCGGTTATGGCGAAGCCGCGCCCTCGTTGCGCTACAGGGAGACAGCGCAAACGTGCGTTGAGTTTCTCTCCCGTGTTGATGCCGGAAGGCTCAGCTTCGAGGATGTCTCTGGAAGCATGCGTCAGGTGGAATCTCTCAGCCGAGGAAACTTCTCACCGAAGGGCGCGCTGAACATCGCACTGCTCGATGGCGCGGCGAAAAGGCGAGGTCAGCCGCTGTCCGAATTCCTCGGGTTGAGCTTTGCGGAAGGGAAGCATGTCAGCTCGATCACGATTGGTCTCGATTCCCCTAGTATGACTCGGCAAAAGGTTCGTGAGGCGGGAAGCGTTCCCCATATTAAAGCTCAAGGTCAGCTCGCGGCATGACGTCGAAAATCTGGCGGCCCTGCGCGAATGCTCTGCGCAAAACAGTGCGAGTGGACGCGAATGAAGCGTGGAGAAAAAGGGAAGAGGCCCTGCGTCAGATCGAAGCTCTGGCGTGCGATCCGCACATTGAATACGTCGAGGAGCCGATGCCTGCGAACAGTCCGCCGGCTGATTTTCTCTGGTTGAAAGAGTGCTCGCCGCTTCCCATCGTTGGCGATGAATCCTATCTGCACGCCGACGATGTGGCGCTCTGTGCGGAATGCGCTGACGGCGTGAACGTGAAGCTCTGCAAGACCGGTGGAATTTCTCGCGCGATAGAAGCTCTCCAGATGTCAACCCGCCTTATCGCGCGGATGGCTCCGATCGCGGGGAACACCGCGGGTCTGAGCTCCCGAGCAGCCGATCGAATTCGCCCCGAACGACGCCCTAGCATTCGCCCGCCTGCTTCTCCAAGCCTCGATGCGCACCGTAATCGTGTGCCCGCCGGGATTGAATCAGTCCGCGGCGCTGCAGATTCCCCAGAATGACCGTGACCCCGCCCGCCCTGCGCCGAGCATCTCCGCCAAAAAATCATGCGTCAGACGGAACTCGTTTCCTTCGACCCAAATCGTGGGTCATCAAAAGCCAGCAACACCAGCGTTGCTCAATCGGGTGGAGCCGGTTGCAGGTGGCCAATTGCGCAAGCTGAGAAAAAGCGCGTGCGCGTAAAGCGCAGCGCTTTCGCAAGCGAGCCGCTCCCTTTCGTTTCCCGCCCGCAGCTTCTGCGCAGCAAGCAACAGATCGCCCTTCTACGAATGGCTGCGCAGACGGCGGCGCGCAGCGGGCGTCGTCGAAGCGACAGGCGGCTCGTGACCCTCTGCTAATCTGGACGAAATCGCGCTTAGTACGGATGCGTACCGTGAAAGTTTTTGGAATAAATAAATCCAGAAACGCCTCATTAAGATGTGCGATCAACGCCTTTTCGGAAAATGCCGCTGCCTGCCGGGACCGCGAGGTGCTTTAATACATAAAGCTATGAGACAACCTATTGCGGATTATGCGCGAAGAACGGCAATCGGATTGGCGATTTGCCATCGCCGCGACGAGCGAAGAAGCGCCGCCGCCTCTTCCATCTCGACAAGCAGTTGGGAAAGCTTTTTTGTTGCCGAAAGCTGGCCGCACAACCGTTGTGTCAGCTCCCTGGCATGCCCTTCGTAGCTGGCCAGACTGATACTTTTTCCCTGAAGCTGCTCGTGCGTTTGTGCGAAACGTTCGCGTGCCAGGGCGAGATCGTCGGTCGAGCATTGGAGATGGAGCGAGCGCTCCTCGAATTGCGCCTGCAATCTTTCAAGGGCTCCTTCGCGCGC
>JACCTI010000047.1 GCA_013812515.1 Chthoniobacterales bacterium | reverse complement strand
AAATGCCTGTGTTCCTACGGCCTTTGTTGTAAACGGAACGGATGCAGAAGATCAATCTCGACCAAATTCAGGAAGGCTCGCGGCAATCGCCGAAAGGAAAATTCGGCGCGTTCTTTAAGGAGATTTCCGTTGCGCTCGGGCGCGAACGCGACTCGCTCGATCTCGACAAGCGCCATCCTTTCGACCTCGCGCTCATGCGAATCCCGCCGGGCAAGTCATTCTGCCCCTATCATGCCGAGGGAGCGCAATGGGAGCTGTATCTGGTCGTGTCCGGACGCGGCGCGGTGCGCGATGCAAGCGGCACGACGGACGTCACTGCGGGTGATTCGTTCCTCTTTAAACCGGGCGAAGCGCATCAGCTCTCGTGCGCCGGCGATGCGGATTTCGTTTACTACGTAATCGCGGATAACCCGATAGGCGATTCGTGTTATTACCCGGACAGCGGCAAGTTCGCGGTGCGCAAGGAAGGCGACGAAATGGTCGTGGTGAACGCGCAGGAGACCGACTACTTCGACGGCGAAGAGTAGCAGGGTGGCATTCCCGCGCAGGGCTGCTTGTGGCAGCCTCGCCGCGTCGAGGCTTCAGCGTTGGCGCGAGCAGCGTGAGAGCTTGTCATGCAATTTCCACGCGGCAAGGTGCATACGCCGCAGCTGGCTGTGCCAACCGCACCCGCTGGCAAATCGAGGCTTTAGTTGCCAAGTATTTCGGTTTGAGAGTTGAGAGATGATGAACTTGATACCCACGAGCCCAGAAAGAAGACGGAAAGGAAGAAAGACGCCTTAAGGACATCTTTTTCTGGTTTTCTGGCTTCCAAATCGATTCCCGCTTCTTCTTCAAAAACCTTGACGTGTCCATGGCCAAAGCTTTCTGCGGCGAATGTGCATGACACGCTCGAGCGGCAAAGCACGGCGACACAGCGCCGTGGCTACAGTTGCGAGGCGAAATTCGGAGACGCGCGGTTACTCCAATGCCTCCGCCAGCAGCTCGGCCATGTGTTTCGGCTTTCGCGGCGTGAGGTGCTCGATCTGATGCCTGCAACTCGTGCCTGAGGCGACGATCGTGGTCTCGTTAGGCTGCGCTTCGATCTTCTGCACGAGGTCCTCGCCCACTCGCAGCGAAAGCTCGTACTTTGAATCAAGGGCGCCGAACGCGCCCGCCATTCCGCAGCAGCCGGTCTCGAGCAGTTTCACCTTGCGGCCGGGCAAGCGCTCCGCCAGTCCTGCCATGAAGCCGGGCTGTAGGAGCGACTTCGCGTGACAATGGGCATGAATTGCCACGTGCTGCGTGACGCCGTTCCGAAAACGCAAGGCCTCCGGCTCGCCCGTCAGGATGTCATCGACAAATTTCTCGAAGAGAAAACAGCGCGGCGCGACCAAATCGAAGTTGGCCAGCTTCAGCTCGCGGTAATCTTCGACAAACATCGAGTAGCACGACGGCTCGAGGAAAAGAATCGGTGATTTGTCGCCATCCCCCGCGAGCAACTCAAGATTGTGACCGCCGAGACGCCGCGCCTCGTCGAGGTTGCCCTGGCTGAAAGCAGGTCGACCGCAACAGCGTCTCCCAATCGGCAGCGCCACCTCAAACCCGAGCGCCTCGAGCACCTTAACTGCGGCCATTCCGATATGCGGCTCGTGATAGCGAACAAACGTGTCGTCCCAGAGAACGACGTGCCCGCGCCGCGCACGGTTGTAGCCGGGGGCGTGTACCCCCGCCGGCTGCGAGCGTCCTTTTCCGCCCGGGTCAACGCCCCCGACTACAGCTCGCTTCGCGAACCAGTTGTCGAATCGCTCATGCGCGTAATGCGGCAGCGGGCGCTTCGCGGAAATCCCGAGCGTCTTGGACAACAGGGCGCGTAGGGGCGCGAACTCGAGCGCCGCATTTGCGAGCCGCGGCGTCATTGTGCCGAGCCGGCCTAACAAGTCCACTGCGCTCAGCATGCGCGCGCGCATCGTCAGCCCATCACGCCGGATACGCGCATACATCAGCTCCGCCTTCAGCAGCGCCATGTTGACGTTCGACGGGCATTCGACCGTACACGCTTTACACGAAAGGCAGTTGCTCAGCGCCTCGTCCAGCTCGTAGGAACGCAGCGGATCATGGCCGGTGGTGCGCAACTCGAGCACGGCGCGGATCGCATTCGCCCGCCCCCGCGTCGACATGTATTCATCGCCGCTGGCGAGAAACGTCGGGCACATTGTGGGCGCGTCTTTGCGACAGCCACCGCAGCCGTTGCACTGCTCGAGATTACCGATGAACGACTCATCCTTAAAGGCGAACGCGAGCGCTGGCTCGAAGGGCAGTCCACGATCGCGATAGCCCGTCGTGCGCAAGAGCGTGTCGATCTTGTAGCGCCCGTCCGGCAGAATCTTGCCGGGATTGAAGAGGTTCTTGGGATCGAAAGTCCTCTTGATCTCGCGCATCACGCCGAGCAATTGCTCCCCCAGCTGGCCCGGCATGTATTCCGTGCGCGCAATGCCGACGCCATGCTCCGCCGCGAGCGAGCCTTTGAACTGCCGGACGAGGGCGGCGACTTCGTCGGAGACTTGGCGGAACTTCTTTAACTCCGCGCCGCCGTGCAGATCGAGCACGGGTCGAACGTGCAGCAGGCCGGTGGCGGCATGGCCGTAAAGACAAACCTCTGTGCCGAGCGGCTTCATGATGGCCTGCAAGCCCGCGACGTAGGCGGGCAACTGCTCCGGTCGCACCGCCGTGTCTTCGATGCAGGTGACCGGTTTCGCGTCGCCCTTTCGGCCGGTCAGAAGCGTGAGGCCGGCTTTTCGCATCGCGAGCACGAGATTGATCTCCCCGATCGATTTGCAGATCGTAGTGCGCAGTCCGAGCCGGCGCGCGGCTAGCATTTGCAAACGCTCCGGCACCGACTCGTCGTAAAATTCGACGAGCAGAATCGACTCGCACGGCTTCGCATCGAGCTCGAGCAAATCGCGCGCGGCCTGGAAGTTGAGCTGCCCCTTTGTTTGATCGAAGAGGACGCGATCGATGTGCTCGATGGAAGCCGGCTTCAGATCAAGCAGGTCGACTGTCGCCTGCATGGCGTCCGCAACCGACGCGAAGAAAACGAGGCCAAGTCCTTTGGCGCGCGGCAGCGGAACGATGTTCAACTCCGCCGAACAGATGGCGGCGAGCGTGCCTTCACTGCCAGCCATGAGATTGTTCAGATCGGGCGCGAGCCGCAGGAAACGATCAATGCCATAGCCGGGCCAGCGCTTCTGCAATCCCGGCGGCATCCACTCGGCAATCTCCGCCGCGTGTCGAACGATGAGCTGCGAGATCAGGGCGCGCTCCTGGCCTAACGAGTCGTAGCATGAACCAATGGTTTCAATCCGCCCGTCTGCCATCACAATTTCGAGCGACTTCACGTGATCCGCCGTTGTGCCGTAAACCGGCACGCGCGCGCCGGAGGAATTGTTCGCAATCATGCCGCCAAGCGTGGCGCGCGAGCTCGTCGCGACGTCCGGACCGAAGCAGAGCCCGTCTGGTTTCAGGAATGCGTTGAGTTGATCGAGCACGACGCCGGCGCCGACTCGAACGGTGCGCTTTTCGAGATCCAGATCGGAGATACCGCGGTTGTGCCGCGAGAACTCGACGATTAAGCCGTCGCCGATGGCACCGCCGGCCAATCCACTCCCCGCGCCGCGCGGCGTGATCGGAATGTTTGCGTCAGCCGCTGCCCGGATGACGGAACGGGCCTGTTGCGCGCTACGCGGAAAGGCAACTGCTTGCGGCTCGATTTGGTAGATCGACGCGTCGGTGGCGTAGAGCTGGCGCGTCAGATTATCGAAGGCGACATCGCAATCCGCGGCGACCAGCGCGGACACGACAGTCGAGCTCGACTGGCGACGAGAAGTGGAGCGGAGCGTTTTCACCGAAGCCGTCCCTTCCCTTTGGAGCGCGCAAGCCGGAGACCCGTTGCTTTCGCGAGCGCGTTTTGCTCCTCATCGAACGAAAGGAATGCATCCGCCGCCACTTCGATCGCGACCGCCACGTGGAATAGATCCATGCCGCGGACGCGCCGCCGCAATGCGTGCTCCGCGCTGATCTCGCAAGCCGTCCGCACCGCATCCGTCCAATCGAATTCCACGTGCGGCCAATAGCCGATGCGGATCTCCTGCTCCAGCAACCGGATCATGGTCTGCGCCTGGCCGCGGGCCAGCCAGCCGGCAAACTCCGCCTGCCGAAAGGCATTGAAAACTTCGACGCGATGCCATGGCGTCCAAAGCACGCGCGCTTCCTCCGGCGCATCGAAGAGCGCGGTGGCTGCTTCGTGGTGCGTGTCAGCGCGGAATTTGTAGGCGATCCACCACGAAGTGTCCGCGTAGAGATTCACTCTCGAAGGGTGCGCAGAAAAGCCGTCCCGTCGAACTTCGGACCGGCTTCGCCAACGGCCCGTTCTTCCGCCAGTTTGCGCGTCATCCGCGGGCGCGCACTTTTGCTCACGATGAACTTTGTCTTTCCGTTCGATGTGACGAGGAGTTGTTTGCCATCCGGGAGACCGTCGACGAGGGACGCGCTGTGATAAAATTGGCGCACGGTCACGCTTTTCATTTGTGTTAGACAATAGCGTTAGACACTCTACCGCGTCAACCAGCATATGGCTCACGAGCATCAATCCGCGCGCACGCACCTCGTCCTTCGGCGACTGACCGCACGCGATGCGCGCCTGAGCAGCTTCCGATTTTACGATCTGCTCGTTCACGCCTTCGTCGTGGTGTTGCTGATTTCAAACCTCGTCGGCCAGAAGATTTGCGCCATCCCGCTCGGCACATGGAGCGGCCAGCCCTTCAGCGCGAACATCTCGGGCGCGCAGCTTCTCTTCCCGATCACCTACATCTTCGGCGACATTTTCACAGAGGTGTATGGCTACGGCGCCTCGCGGCGCGCTATCTGGCTCGGCTTCGGCGCGTGCACAGTCTTGTCGTTGATGGGGCTGTTCGTCGTCTGGATTCCCGGCGCGCCGAATTGGCCTAACCAAAAAGCGTTCGAAGCCGTCTTCTACACCGTCCCGCGCTTCCTCGTTGCGAGCCTGGTCGCGTTCTGGCTGGGCGAGTTCACGAATTCCTACACGCTCGCGAAGATGAAACTTTGGACGGAGGGCAAATATCTTTGGACGCGCACGATCGGGTCGACGGTGGCCGGGCAGCTGGTCGACACGACAGTGCTGATCCTGATCGCATTCGGCGGACGCACACCAATCGGGACCATGGTTAACCTGATGATCTCGGGATACGTCGGCAAGGTGCTCTACGAAACGCTGGCCACGCCCCTGACTTACCTCGTTGTGAATAAACTCAAGCGCAGCGAAGGCTTGGACGTTTACGACCGCGACACAGACTTCAATCCCTTCGCGCGCAGCCCGGCGGTCGAAACGGCCGTGCGCTAAATTGCCCGTGAAGCGCGCTTTAGTCGCCGCCATTCTCCCCGTCGTTTGCGTATGGGCCCGGAGACACGAAGCGTTGATTCTTCGCCGCGGAGATCCACTCGATGAAGATGCGCTGCGGGACGCGCGGCGTGTCGGCGTTCTCCATCCGGAGAGGGTGAGAACACTTTTTGTGCATTCAGTCCCGCCGCGATTGCCCACTTTTTTGCGCACGCTCGTGAAACGATTCCGCTGGGGGCCAGCCACGGTTACCGGAATGGCGCTCGGCTACGGAATTTTCGTGCGCGCAGATGAACGCGGCAATCGCTGCCTGCTCATTCACGAGCTCGCGCATTGCGCGCAGAGTGAACAGATGGGCTTTCGACCGTTTCTGGAGCAGTACGTCCACGAATGCCTCACCGCCGGTTATCCGGACGGGCGATTGGAAGCGGAAGCGAAGCAGATCGCGCGCGATTTCATCTAGCATTGCAACAAATGTTTAGCTCGCGATGAAGTTGTAGCCGGGGCGTTGACCCCCGGCCCGGCCAGCGCACGCCCTCGTCTCGCCCGTTTTCCGCCGATGCAGAACCCGGCCGGGGTCAGCGCTCCCAGCTACAATTGTCGCGGAGGGCCGAAGATGATTTTCGGCAGACGCTTTAACCTCTGCGGCCTTAGCGTTGAAAGCGGATGCGGGAGGATGTCTGAACCCCATCTTGTGGCCATTCTCGGAAAACAAGCGGAAGCCCGCCGAAGAATCGCTGTCGCAGAAGGGGAAGAGAGTTCAGTTTGACGGCCGAGAAGCAGAAAAACGAACAACCAACACGCCCGCATCTCAAACAATCGGAGAACAAGCTATGGAAATGAACCGCCGCGATTTTGTCCGCACGACTGTGGGAGCCAGCCTTGCCGCTGCCGCACCGCATGCTCTGCTAGCGCAGACTCCAAGTGTTATGACTTCGAAAAGCATCAAACCGGTCGTGATCGCCTCGGCCAACGGCAACAAGTTCAAAAACGGCGGCGACATGACTTGCGTGCACAAGGCGTGGACGATGATGACGCAAGGCGCTGACGTGCTCGACGCGCTCATCGCGGGCGTAAACATCGTGGAGCTGGATCCGCTCGATACGAGTGTCGGTTACGGCGGATTGCCTAACGCGGACGGGGTCGTGCAGCTCGATTCGTGTTGTATGCATGGACCGAGAAAGCGGGCCGGCGGCGTAGCTTCCATCGAAGGTGTGCGGACGCCGTCGAATGTCGCCCAGAAGGTGATGGAGACGACGGATCACCACCTCATTGTTGGATCGGGCGCGCAGAACTTCGCGCGCGGGATGGGCTTCAAGATTGAGGACGATCTGAACACCGAGGAGTCGCGCCAGCTTTGGCTCGATTGGAAACGCCGGATCGATCCGGAGCATTACCTCGATCCGCAGAAGCGCGCCGAGGCTGGGCACAACGCCATGATGGCGATGGTGGCGGAAGGGCTCATTGACCGACAGCACATGCACGGCACGATCAATTGCGACGGCATCAACGCGAAAGGCGAAATCTGCGGCGTAACGACCACGAGCGGACTGGCCTGGAAAATTTCGGGACGCGTCGGTGATTCGCCGATCCTCGGGGCCGGACTTTATGTTGATGGCGAAGTTGGCGCCGCCGGTTCTACGGGTCGCGGCGAAGCGAATCTCTACGGGCTCTGCTCGTTTCTGATTGTCGAAAACATGCGGCGCGGCATGCACCCAAAAGATGCGGGGCTCGACACGTGCAAACGGATCCAGGCAAACACGGTCGAGAAGCGCCTTCTCAACAGCCGCGGCGAGCCTAACTTCAACGTGAACTTCTACATGCTGAACGCGAAGGGCGAATTTGCGGGCGTGGCGTTGTATCCCGAAAGCAGCTTCGCGGTTTGCACGGAAGACGGACCGCAGACCGTGCCGTCGGAGCCGCTGCTGCAAGGAAAACCGACGGATTAAGTTAAGGCACGCCGATCGCGCCTACTTGCACATACACTTTAACTTTCACTTACACGTCGATCCAGCGCGGAGAGTGCAAGTTAAGGTAAAGTGTAAGTGCAAGCAGGCGTGCCGCCGTGCGCGGGTGGGATGAAGATGCCCTTCGGAAACAACGTATCCCGTGTTCTGCTCGCGATGTTCTTTATCGTAGCAGGCGTGAATCATTTCATCTCACCGGCATCCTACGTCCAGATCATGCCGCCATTGCTGCCAAGGCCGGAAGCGCTGGTTTATGTCAGCGGGGCGGCGGAAATCGCGGGAGGCGTGGGGATCCTGCTCGCACGAACGCGAAAGCTCGCGACACTTGGATTGATCGCGCTGCTGCTCGCGGTGTTGCCCGCAAATATCTACGGGGCGGTCCATGGGATGGAAATATCCGGCAGGCAAATCCCGGCCTGGATCCTTTGGCTGCGCCTGCCGGTTCAGCCGCTGCTCATCTGGTGGGTTTACAACGCGTGCTGGAAACCGCGGGAACTTCCGCGATGATCGCTGCATGAGCGCGAAGGTCGAGAACCCCTGGATTCAGATTTGTCCCGGCATCAAACGCCGCACCATTACGACTGGCGCGTCCATGTATCAGATGCGGGCGGAGCTGGAGGCCGGCAGCCGCTTGCCGGAGCATTCGCATTCGCAGGAGCAAATCGTGCACGTGCTGAAGGGACGTTTGCGGCTGCTCGTCGCGGGTGGTCCGCACGAATTAGGGGCGGGTGAAGCCTTTTATCTTGCGAGCGATGTGCCGCATGGGATCGAGACGCTCGAGGACACGACGGTGCTCGATACCTTCAGCCCGCCCCGGGAGGATTATCTCGCGCTCGACGAGAAGGCGCGCACGAGTGCGGTCGCATGATTTCGTTCATTGTTCCGGCGTACAACGAGGAATACGAACTGCCCGCCACGTTGCGCGCCCTGCAGGCCGCCGCCGACATGGCGGCGCAGCAGCCTTATGAGATCATCGTGGTCGATGATGCATCAGACGATGCCACCGGCCGGATCGCGGAAGAGTCTGGTGCGCGCCTGGTACCGGTGCGGCTCCGTCAGATTGCGGCCGTTCGTAATGCCGGGGCACGCGCGGCACAGGGCGACATCTTTTTCTTTGTCGACGCGGATACCCATATCACTGCGGCCACCCTGGCCTCGGCGCTGCGGGCGCTCGAAGCCGGGTGCGTCGGCGGCAGCGCCCGCGTAAAGCTGGATCGCGCCGTGCCGCTTTGGGCGCGGATTTTTCTCGTCCTTTTCTGCGCGATCTATTTCGCGATGAATCTCGGGATTGGCGCATTCATCTTCACGCGGCGTAAAGCCTTCGAAGCCGTCGGCGGTTTCGATGAGCAATACTTCGCGGGCGAGGAAGTGTATCTCACGCTCGCGCTCCGAAAGCTGGGCCGCTTCGTTATTCTGCGCGAATCGATCACCACCTCCGCGCGCAAAATCCGGATGCACTCCGGGCGCTCGTTCTTCCGGCAGTGGCTCGGGCTGCTCTTCGGCGGGAAACGCGCCCTTCGCGGGCGTCGTCGTCTCGATCTTTGGTACGACGGCAAGCGCGAGCAGAGCCGGGCGTAAGTCCTCGCGGCTTTCACGCCAGACCTTTTCTTTAGGTTGATTTCCGACGTTGAGAGATGGGCTGATTGCGCCAGAATTGCTCAGCCGGCGCACGCCAGTCGGCGCGACCGATGCAGGCCACCATCCTTATTGTTGATGACGAGAAGCACACCCGCGACGGGTTGCGCCGTCTGCTCGAAGATCAATATGACGTTTACGTCGCGTCTGATAGCGCGAGCGCATTGGACGTGCTCGAGCGGGACCAGATCGACGTGCTGCTGACCGATCTGCGTCTGGGAGGCGACGATGGGATGCAGTTGATCGAGCGCGCGCTGAAAAAATCCCGGCCGCCGATTTGCGTCATGATGACGGCCTACGGCTCGGTCGATACCGCGGTCGAGGCGATGAAGCGCGGAGCGTATGACTTCGTGACCAAGCCGCTGAATCTCGACAAGGTCGAAATGCTGATCGCACGCGCGCTGGGTTCGCGGCGCATGGAGCAGGAAAACCGCACGCTCCGGCAGCAAGTGGATGAGCGCTTCGGGCTCGAGAACGTGATTGGCGAAGCGCCCGCCCTGCGCGAAGTGCTCGATACGATCCGGCAGGTCGCGCCCTCTTCCGCGAATGTGTTGATCGATGGGGAAAGCGGCACCGGCAAGGAGCTGGCGGCGCATGGGATTCACAATCTGAGCCGGCGGAGCAAGGCGAAATTCGTCACGGTGCATTGCGCAGCGCTTTCGCCGACGTTGCTCGAGAGTGAATTGTTCGGACACGAGCGTGGCGCCTTCACCGGCGCCCATGAGCGGCGGATCGGCCGCTTCGAGCAGGCCAACGGCGGCACGATTTTCCTGGATGAAATTGGTGAGATCGACCAGAGCACGCAGGTCAAATTGCTGCGCGTGATCAGCGAGGAGCGCGCCTTCGAACGCGTCGGCGGCAATCAGCTTCTCCGCGCGGACGTTCGCCTGATCGCGGCCACAAACAAGGATCTCGCGAAGCTGGTCAAGGACGGGAAATTCCGCGACGACCTCTACTTCCGGCTCAACGTCGTGCATGTCACGATGCCGCCGTTGCGCGATCGCAAGGAGGACATCCCGCTCCTGGTGCGTGGATTCCTGCGGCACTTCCGCAAGCAGAACGAGAAGCCGCTTCTGGAATTGACAGCGGACGCCATGAACACGCTGCTGAATTACGATTGGCCGGGAAATGTGCGCGAACTGCGGACGGCGATTGAGCACGGGGTCGTGATGGCGAACGGCCCGAAGATCACGCTGCGCGAATTGCCCCTGAGCGTGCGCCAAGGCGCCGCCGGGAACCTGCCGAGCGGGTTCATGCCTTCGAAAGGGTGGGGTGAGAAATCCAGCCCGCTCGATCTGCATGAGACCGAACGGCGGCTCATTATGCAGGCCCTTGCCACCACGAGGGGAAACATCACCGCGGCGGCAAAGAAACTCGGCATCAGCCGGCGAACGTTGCACCGGAAAATTAACGAGATGAACGCCGAGAAAGAAACTGAACAGCACGACGGGACCGGATCTCCGATCCTGCCGGACAGCAGTGTCGATGGGTAGGCGCGGGCACGCTCCTCGGCAAGGAACGCGAAACGTGGGATGGCGTGCCCGCGCGAAATCGCGCGGAAATCCAAGGCGCGGAGCACCAGAAGCACGCACCAGTGAGGCCACTTATGCGTTTTCCGTTTACGAAGGAGGCGGAGGGCGTTTCTATTACGGGCGTGGCTCAGCCTAACAAACTGTTTGGAACCGATGGGGTCCGCGGCGTGGCGAACGTGGAGCCGGTCACGGCCGAGACGGCGCTGAAGCTGGGCCGGGCCGCGGCGCATGTCTTTACTCAACTGAATCCGCGGACCTTGCCGGCGGGCACACGCCCGAAGATCGTGCTCGGGAAGGACACGCGCCTTTCCGGTTACATGCTGGAGAACGCGCTCGTCGCCGGGATCACTTCTCTTGGAGTTGATGTGCTGGTGATTGGACCGCTGCCGACGCCGGGCGTGGCTTACATCACCCGCTCGCTCCGCGCGGATGCGGGCATCGTTCTCTCCGCGTCGCACAACTCCTACGAAGATAACGGGATCAAGTTCTTCCGGCACGACGGCTATAAACTGGATGACAAAATCGAGGATCAAATCGAGCAGCTCGTTTTCAGCGGCGAGATTGATTCGGTGCGGCCAACCGCAGGAAAAATCGGCCGCGCCACTCGAATCGACGATGCGCTCGGCCGCTACGTGGAGTTTGCGAAAGCGAGTTTCCCACGCGGGATGTCGCTCGAGAAAATGCGCATCGCCGTCGATGTGGCGAACGGCGCCGGTTACAAGTCCACCCCATGCATTTTGCGCGAACTGGGCGCCGATCTGACCGTCGCGCACGACCAGCCGAACGGGAGGAACATCAACAAAAAGTGCGGCAGCACTCATCCCGCCGAGATCCAGCGGATCGTGCGGGAGAGTGGGGCCGAAGTCGGGATCTCGAACGATGGCGATGCCGACCGGGTCCTGCTTTGCGATGAGAACGGCGAGATCGTGGACGGGGACGAGATTCTGGCGATCGCGTCGCTCGACTTGCTGCAAGCGGGCCGCCTGCGGGAAAACACCCTCGTGGCCACGGTCATGAGCAACTTTGGTTTGGACGAAGCCCTTTCGCTGGCGGGCGGGAAAGTCTTCCGCACGAAAGTCGGCGACCGTTACGTGATCGAGGAGATGGTGCGCCGCGATTTGAACCTCGGAGGCGAACAAAGCGGCCACATGATCTTCCGTGACTTCAGCACGACCGGCGACGGGATCGTGAGCGCGCTGCAAATTCTGCGCATCATGAAAGCAACGGGCAAACCGCTGAACGAGTTGAAACGTTGCTTGACGAAGTATCCACAGGCACAGCGGAACCTGCGCGTGAAAGAAAAGCCGCCGCTCGAGCAGATGCCCGACGTGATGAAGCTGGTCAGTGAAGCGGAACGCGCGCTTACCGGGAGGGGGCGCATCCTGCTACGTTACTCCGGCACCGAGCCGAAGATTCGGCTTTTGATCGAAGGACGTGAGGTGGCGCAGATCGACCAGCAGGCGAACCAGATCGCCGATGCGATTCAGACGGCGATTGGGGCAAAATGATGACTCTCGTCCGGACGCTTGAAGCGCTTCTCTTCAGCTCACAGAAACCACTGACCACGAAGGAACTGCTCGCGGCGGTGAAAGGCGCGGGCGACCAAGGCGAACTCATGCCTAACGAGTTCGCGAAGACCAGCGAAGCGGGAGTGGCGGCCGCCTTGGAGCAGATGAAGATTGAATTCATCGAGCAGAGCCGCGCGTTTCAGTTGATCGAAAAAGCCGAGGGCTGGCAGTTCGCGAGCGATCCCGCCTATGCGCCCTGGGTGCGGCAGCTTTTCCCGGTGGCCAAACCAGCGCGGCTCACGCCGCCTTCCTTAGAGACGCTTGCGATTGTGGCTTACCGCCAGCCGATCACGCGCGCGGACATCGAGGCCGTGCGCGGTGTCGCCGTGGACGGGGTGCTGCAGAGCCTGATGGAACGAGGCCTGGTGAAAATCGCCGGACGCGCCGAAGTACCGGGCCGGCCGTTGCTTTACGAGACGACGCAATTCTTCCTGGATCATTTCGGGCTGCGCACTCTGGATGAGCTACCGAATTCGGAAGAGCTGCGCCGCCGCTATTTGCCGACAGCGACAGTTCCTGCGGCGGCGGCGCCGCCAGCGGCTGAGGTTGCCGCAGAGTCCTCCGAAACTGAGAAGGAGGATGCGCTTTCCGATTCCGAACCACCGGCTCCGCAGGCCTAAACTTCGGCGACTTCGCGGCGAGGCTGCAAAGTGCGCCGCGGGATCGTCGTTCCGCCGTCCGTCAGTTCAATTTTCTTCATCTCGATTTTCACGAAACTGAGGATGACCGGTGCGAGAATAATGCCGGAGATCCCCATAAGCCGATCGCCGATAAGCAAGGCGAGCAGCGTCAGCCACATGGGGTGATGAATCCGTCCGCCGATGATGCGGCTGTTCAGGAAATACTCCAGCTTATGAACCACGATGAGGAAAACCAGAGCCCAGCCCGCCAGCTTGGGCGAGATGGTGAAGGCGATGCCGATGATTACGGAGTTGCTGATGATGTTGCCGACGATGGGGAGCAACCCGCAGACGAAGGTGAGGATGATCACAACTGTCGCGTAACGCAATCCGCAGGCGAAAACGAAAATCGCGGTAAGCGTGGTGTTAATCGCGGAGATGATGAGCTGGGCGCCGATGACCGTTTCGAAGCTTCGATAGAATGAGCTGAAGCGTTCCTTGATGCGCGCAGTGTAGAACGAATAAAGGTTCAGCCGCGCGCGGCCTTTCTCGCGTTCCGGCTCGAAGTCAGGGTTCAGGAAAACCCCCACCGCGACAACCACACCGATGACGAGGAAAAGGAACTCCTTAGTCGCGACTTTGACGTAAAGACCGAGGTTGCCGAGCGCGTCGCGCACGCTATCAAGCGCGACGGTGCGCAAACTTTCCATGTCCGTAAACGGCAGCTCGACGCCGTGGACCTGGGCGTAGCGGACGACCACAGGTATCGCGGTTTCGACAATCTCCGGCAGAACGACGAGCGCCCGTTTCAGGAAGAAAACGAACCCGGAGAACGCCGCTGCAATGAGAATGAGGAAGAGCGCAACTGCAATCCACTTCCGGCCGCCGATGGCCAGCTTCGTGAGCGCAAAGTAGCAGAAGAGGGCCGCGACAAACGGGGTCGCGAGTTGAAGCACGGCCGCAAGGATGAGAACGGCCGCGAAAACGGCGTAGGAAATGGCGGCGGGTCGTTGCATCGTGCCTCGCGCAGCTTCACAGGCTGCGACTTCTCGCATAGTACCAGCGAATTCTGTTCCCGCTACGAGGTTTCCCGATCAAAACGCGCGGCCGACGGCATTGACTTGCCTTCTTTATGACTGACCCTTCGTGCATTCTATGAAAAAGCTCGCGCGCCGTTTCGGGACGTCCTTGATCGCTGCGACTGCCATCTTCGGCCTGAGCGGATGCGGCAGCTATAACCGGCTGATCACACTGGAACAGAACGTGAACAAGAAATGGGCGGACGTGCAGTCAGTCTATCAACGCCGCGCAGACCTGATTCCGAACTTGGTCAATACGGTGTCGGGCGCGGCAAACTTCGAGAAGTCGACGTTGACCGAAGTCACAAATGCGCGGGCCAGCGTCGGGCAGGTGAAGTTGGACCCGAGCAAGGCGCCCACGGATGCGGCCCAGTTGGAGCAATTCCAGCAGGCGCAGGGACAGTTGAGCACGGCACTTTCGCGGCTCCTGGTCGTGAGCGAAAACTATCCGCAGCTTCGTGCGACGGAGGCTTTCCAGAATCTGCAGGCGCAACTCGAAGGCACAGAAAACCGGATTTCGGTCGAGCGGAATAGCTTCAACTCGGCCGTGCAAGAGTACAACACCGCGCTCGGACGGTTCCCAACCAACATGCTGAACAAGATGTTCGGCTTCCAGGCGCGTCCATTCTTCACCGCGCAGGCAGGGGCGGAAAGCGCCCCGGCCGTGAACTTCGGATCGTTCGGGAGTTCGCCGGCCCCGGTTGTGCCGGCCTTTACCCCCGCTCCTCCGCCAGCCGCGACACCCTAGCTGACGGCGCGGTGTCATCCTGAGCGGCCGCGAAGGGACCTCACATGTGGAGCTTGGATCATCTTTCCTTGTGCGATAGCGCCACCAGCCCGTGAGAGGTCCCTCGCTGTTTTTACAGCTCGGGATGACACCCGCACGACTGATCGCCGTTTTCGTCGCAGTCGCTGCAGTCGGATGCTCCGCTGCTGAGGTGATTCCGCCGAAACCGGCGGGTTATTTCAACGATGGCGCAGCGGTCGTTTCACAGGATGCGGCGCTTCGCTTCAACGAACAGCTCGCGCAGTTTGAACGGGAGACTTCGAACCAGGTGGTGGTCGCAGTCTATCGGAAAATGCAGAGCGACTCAGATCTCGCTGATTATGCCCAGCGAGTATTTCAAGCCTGGCAGATAGGGGACAAGATCAAAAGAAACGGCGTCCTCCTTCTGGTCTTCATCGAGGACCGAAAGATGCGAATTCAGACGGGTTACGGAGTGGAAGGCGCTCTCCCGGATGCCACCGCCTTCGACATCACCGAGAGACATATCAAGCCGAAATTTCGGGCGGGCGATTACGAAGGCGGATTGCGCGAGGGGGTTGATCTAATCTGCAAGGCGCTGCTTGGTGAGTACAAGGGCACGGGCAAAACGGTGGCCGAATCCGGCGCGCAAACACGCGGCGGGGTCTCCTGTCTCGTCCTTTTCATCTTCGTAATTCTCTTGCTCATGATCGCTCGCAGTTCCCGTCGGTCGCGAACGCGCGGATGGGGATACTCGGGTGCGGGCGGACCGTTCATCGGCGGATGGGGCGGCGGCGGCGGCGGATGGTCAGGGGGCTCCTCGTCAGGCGGAGGTTTCAGTGGTTTTAGCGGTGGAGGTGGATCAAGTGGGGGTGGTGGAGCCGGCTCGAGCTGGTAAATCTTGAAATGCGATCAAAAGAATTCCTGAACCGATTGGATCACAAGCGCATTTCCGGCGCGATCGCTGCCGCAGAAGAAAGCACCTCAGGCGAAATCCGGGTCTTCATCCAACGTGGCGAGATCGGCGAGCCGCTGATTACCGCGGAGAAAAAATTCCAGGAGCTCGGGATGCACAGAACCGCCGGCCGTAATGCCATCCTCATCTTCGTGGCGCCACGCGCGCAGAAGTTCGCGGTCGTGGGCGACGAAGGAGTGCACCAGAAATGCGGGACCGAATTCTGGCAGAGCCTGGTCGACACGATGAGCCAGCAGTTCAAAAGCGAAAACTTCACCGACGCTCTTGTCGAAGCGATCCAAAGCGCGGGTCAGCTCCTGACGCAGCATTTCCCGCGACAAGGGGACGATCGCAACGAACTCTCTGACGATGTGATCGAGAGTTGATGACTCTTCGGATCACTTGCACCTACACTTTAACCTGCACCTGCACTCGTCCCTCGGCTTCAGACGTGTAAGTGCAGGTCCAAGTGTAAGTGCATGTCTGAGAGATGCGCGTCCGCTTGCATCTTCACCAGGCTGGTGTTGATTCCCCGTCCGCAGCGAGTTTTTACACGTTGCGCCGTTGGTCCCTGGGGTTCCGTCGCTGGACGCGAAGCCGTACTCGTCAGGGGGAACCCGGCGCTTGAAGGAGTTTCGATTTAAGATTTTCGACTTTCGATTGGTGCGCCGCAGTCGGCTTCAATCGAAAATCTAAAATCGACATTCGAAAATTAAAGAAGATGCCAGTCCGTTACGGTCGTTTTGAAATGCCGAAGACCCTCGTCAAGGACGAGCACGGCGCCACAGAAACTTACGCCCGCTTTATCGCGGAACCTTTCGAAGCGGGTTATGGGCACACGGTCGGAAATTCACTCCGCCGCGTCCTGCTTTCGTCCCTCGAGGGCGCAGCGATCACCGCGGTGAAGATCACCGGCGCGCAGCACGAATTCGCGACCTTGCCCGGTGTCGTGGAAGACGTCACCGACATCGTGCTGAACCTGAAGCGGGTGAAATTCAAAGCTGCGGAACATGAGCCGCGCAAGCTCTCGCTGACCGTGAACAAAGAAGGTGAAATCACGGCCGGCGACATTCAGGTCGTGCAGGGCTTCGAGGTCTTGAATCCTGACCAGCTTATCTGCACGGTCGACAAGAAGCATAAGTTTGACGCCGAGCTGGAAGTGCGCGTGGGCCGTGGTTTCGCGACCGGCGACGAGAACAAGCGGGCCGATCAGCCGATCGGCTTGATCCCGATTGATTCCATCTTCTCACCAGTGACCCGCGTGAAGTACGCGGTGGAAAACACGCGCGTCGGTCAGCGCACCGATTACGACAAGCTCATCCTCGAAGTCTGGACGGATGGCCGGCTCACACCGGATGATGCTTTGCTCCAGGCTTCCGCAATATTGCGCCATCACCTCGATGTCTTTGTGAATTTCAACGAAGACGTGATTGAGTTCGACGAAACGCCAGCCGGCGTGAGCGAAGAAAACATGAAGCTGAAGAAGCTTCTCAACATGAGCGTGAACGAGATCGAGCTCAGCGTCCGTGCCGCGAATTGCCTGAACAACGCGAACATCACGAGCGTGGGTCAGCTCGCGCAGAAAAGCGAAGCGGAGATGTTGAAGTACCGGAATTTCGGCAAGAAATCGCTCAACGAAATCAAGGACAAGCTGCTGCAGCTCGGTCTGGGACTTGGGATGAAATTCGACACCGGTCTGGTCGATATTCCGACCGCCGGCGGTGGGGACGTCGCAAGCCTGAACGGCGCAACCGAGATCGCCGAAGTTTAGTCCTCGTTAGGCATTTAATTTCCAGGGAATCGCAGGATGAGACACCAAAAAAAGACGGTGAAGCTCGGCCGGACGGCGGAGCACCGGAAGGCGCTGCTCGCCAACCAGGTCTGCAGCCTGATCGAGCACCAGCGGATTAAGACCACTCTGGCCAAAGCAAAGGCCGTTCGCCCACTCGCGGAAAAAATGGTGACTCTCGGCAAAAAAGGTTCTCTGCACGCCCGGCGCACCGCGCTCGCGACGCTCCGGCAAGCCGGTGCAGTGAAGAAACTGTTCGACGACATCGCGCCGCGATCCGCAGCCCGGAACGGCGGCTACACGCGAATCGTGAAACTCGGCGCCCGAAAAAGCGATTCAGCCCCAGTCGCGTTCATCGAATGGGTAGATGCTCCGACCGTGGTCGAGGAAGCCGAGCCTGAAGAGAAGGGCAAAAAGGGCAGGGCCGCAAAGGGCAACACCGCTGTCTCTGAAGACAAGCCCGCAGGCAAGCGCAAGAAAGCCGCTACGGCAAAAGGTGGAGCGAAGACTAACGAGGAATAGGGGCACTGCTTCAAACCGGGTGAAGTTTTGGAAGCGGCGGTCCTCTGGGCCGCCGCTTTTGTTTCTCTTAGAACGTGATTGAAGTCGCCGGCTGGGAGAACCTTCACCCGTTCCGAATCTGGAACGGGCATTTCCCAACGCCGGGCACTTAATCGCTGCGACCAAGCAAAGGGTTGCTCCATAAACCGTTGTGATCTGTCGTTTTACAGAAAGAGCGGATACGTGGCACAGGGTCTGCGATAGGAGTAAGAGTAACTAAATACTCAACTACTCCAATGAAACCTACTTCTAATACCTACTCGCTCCTCGTTCACTCTGAAGAAAAGGGTCGTTCGATTTTCGAAGGCCTCGTCATCGGCGCGATTGTTGTCTGCACCGCCTTCACCGGCTGGCAGTTTGCCACGAGCTCGGTTGTTCTTCCGGGAATGGCCGCTACCAGCAAGAGCAGCCCTGCTCCCATCGTCGCGAAAGCTACTCCTGAACAGCCAACAGTCGCCGCGGACCGCGGTTAACGGAGGTTCACCTGCCGCGCGAGCCAATCCTACTTGGCCGATCGCGCGGCTTTCGATTCAGCCAAGGGACCATCGACGAGATGCAGGCGTAAACGAAAACGCGGACAGCTGACAGTGGAAACTCTCGTGCGCGACATCCGTTACAGCTTGCGCATGGTGCGCAACAATCCGGGCTTTCCGCTCATCGTCATGCGGAATGCTGCTCGCCGAACCTGCTTTACCGGTGAGTGCAACAGATACGGCCACGTTCGTCGCTCTTTCGACATTGCTCCTGGAGGGGGCGTTGCGCGCTTGCTAGCTACCGGTACGACAAGCAAGTGACGTGGACCCGATGGTCCGCGCTGCGCGCACTCCTGGCAAGAGCTTGACAGGAACGGCGCCACTCTTGTGTCGCCGGCTGGAAAAGGCACTTCGAGGAGCAATTGAGGGATCCAGGTTGCCGGGCAGCGCTCTCATCCATGCTCCCGCCGGGCGAATGGACCATCTCGTCCTTCGGCAAACGTTTGGAGGAAGGAATTTGCAACCACGTCCAGTTCGAAAAGCGGCGAGAGGAGTGTCGCGGTTCCGCTTACCGGAGCTTAACAAGTTGCCAGTCGAGCTTTCCATCAGCGGCAATCTCCAGATACGCCGCGCTCGCGGGCGCGCCGCGATTCGGGCGGGTTACGCAACCGGGATTGAGGAAAAGGACCTCGCCGCGGCGCTCGTTGCGAGGAACGTGCGTGTGCCCGTGCAGCAAGACATCGATCTCTTGTGGCGGACGAGTGGGTGCGATGTGAATCAGGCGGAACCGCACGCTGTTGCGCTGGAGGTCGATCACGAGAGGCCACTCCACCGTGTTGTCGCAATTTCCGCGGATGATCGTGACGGGCGGGCCGACTTCGCGGATCGCCTTCAGCAAACTCGGCGCGCAGACATCACCGAGATGCCAGATTTCGTCCACACCGGCTGCGAGTTCCTGCAGCTTCGGCGGAAGGTGATTGTGCGTGTCCGCGATAACGAGAACCCGAATTAATTCTGCCATTCGGCCAATCCTCGCACAAAGCGTATGCGACGCTGACGTTCTCTTCTGTACCCGGCGGCCTATGACCGCCGAGGACGCGCTGTCGCATCACGAGAACGAGAACGGTCCAAGTTGGACGATGAGCGGTCGCAGACCGCCGCTCAAGACCAGGAAGCTCCGTGCCGCACGTTGTGCGATGGGCAATCCGCGGTAGCTTCCGGCCGTGTCATTTAAAGACTTTGGCCTTTCGCCGGAGGTCGTCCGCGGAACCCAAGCAATGGGTTTCACCGACCCCACGCCGATTCAACATCGCGCCTTCCCCATCATTCTGGCGGGCAAGGATCTGATCGGCACCGCGCAAACCGGCACCGGCAAGACAGCCGCCTTCGCGCTTCCGATCCTCACGAATCTTGCGCGGCACGGTGCCTTCCGCTGCCTCGTGCTCGAGCCAACGCGCGAGCTGGCCGCACAAGTGGAAACCGCCTTTCGTGATTACGGACGCTTTACGAATTTGCGTGTTTCGCTCGTGCACGGCGGAGTCGGCTACGGCAAGCAGCGCGAGGAAGCGGCTGCGGGAACGGACATCGTCGTGGCGACTCCGGGGCGCCTCCTCGATCACCTCGGCCAGGGCACGATGCGGCTCGCGAAAGTGAATGTGCTCGTGCTCGACGAAGTCGATCGCATGCTCGACATGGGTTTTCTGCCGGATGTGCGTCGGATTGTGGAGCAAATCTCAACCGATCGGCAGACGCTGCTCTTTTCCGCCACCTTACCGCCCGAGATCGAGCGCCTCGCTGCCTGGGTCTTGCGCAACCCGGAGGTCGTAGAAATTGGCGCGCGCCGTTCGCCGGCCGAGACGGTGACGCACGCGGTTTACCCGGTCGCGGCGGAGCAGAAATTTGATCTGCTGATGGCGCTGCTCGAGCGGACGAACTTCGACAGCGCGTTGATTTTTTCACGCACGAAACACGGCGCCGATCGGATCGCGCACAAGCTCAAGACCGGCAAACATTCCGTTGCCGTTCTACATTCAAATCGGACACAGCGAGAACGCGTCGAGGCGCTCGATGGATTCAAGAGCGGCAAGTACGAGATCATGGTGGCGACCGACATCGCGGCGCGCGGCATCGACGTCGCAGGCGTCAGTCACGTTATCAACTACGACGTTCCGGAGCATCCGGAGGATTACGTGCATCGCATCGGCCGCACCGGGCGTGCGCAAAAGGTGGGCGACGCCTTCACTCTGATGAACGGCGAGGAACTCGGATCGTTGCAGGCGATCGAGCGCTTTGTTGGTCAGAAGATACCGCGGCTCAAGCTCGAGAACTTTCCCTATCTTTATACCGCGCTCTTCGAACCAGAGTCTGTCACGGGCAGTGGTAAACGCGCCATCGGCGGAGGTCGCACTCACGGCGGCTACTCGTACGGGCGGCGCCGGCGGTAGTTCGAAGGCATTCCCCTGGGCCGAGGATGTGAATAGCGACCGGGGATCGGTGGAGGAAGGAAATCATCCACAAATACCTGTCACCAGTTACAACTACGCTTGATCGGGCCGCACCCTTTTTCTATCATCGCGGCGATAACCGATGTCACTTGTCTTTGAACGCATCCAGACGGAAGGAATCGCGGAGCTTTCGTATTTGCTGGGCGACGATGAGGAAGGAACCGCCGCCGTCTTCGATCCGACCCCGGACGTCGACAAATACATCGAACTGGCGCGGGAAAAGAATGTCTCCATCACGCATGTCTTCGAGACGCACATTCACGCCGATCTCGTAAGCGGTGCGCGGGAGCTTTGCGCGCAAGTCGATCTGGCGAAAATCTACGTAAGCCATGAAGCGGGCGCGCAGTACGGCTTCGAAACCGAGAAGCTGCACGACGGCGATACGTTCACGTTCGGCGACACCCTCCTGACAGTGCGGCATACTCCAGGCCACACGCCAGAGCACATCAGCTTCGAGGTTGCCGAAAAGGACACACCGGAGACGCCGTGGGGTGTGCTGACCGGCGACTCACTTTTCGTCAGCTCCGCCGGGCGTCCCGATCTACTCGGCAGCGCTCACACGAAGCAACTGGCGGCGCAGCAGTTTCGCACCTTGAACGAATATTTTCTGGGCCTGCCCGACAGCGTCATCATCCATCCGGGCCACGGTGCCGGATCGCCTTGCGGCGCGGATATTGGGGATCGGCTGCAAAGCACGATTGGTTACGAGCGGGCTAACAATCCATTCCTGCAATTCGACGACGTGGAGGAGTTCACGGATTACGCGCTGCGGACCGCGCCACCAGTTCCCACCTACTATCCGCGCATGAAGAAAATCAACGCGGAGGGGCCGAAAATCATCGGTCATCTTCCGCGGGTGGCGGCGTTGCCGGCGCAGGCCTTCAAAAGGGCGATAGAGGAGAAAAAAGGAGTGCTGGTCGATACGCGCTCGATGCGCGCGTTCGGTGGCGGTCATATTCCGGGCGCGCTCAATATCGGCGGTTCGCCGTCGCTCTCGATTTGGGCCGGTTGGCTGCTCGATCCGCAAGACGCAGTGCTCCTTGTCCTGGAGAACGACAACGCGGTTCACGATGTAGTGAAGCTCTTCGTCCGGACCGGCTACACGAAGTTCGCCGGCTATCTCGTCGGCGGAATTGAAACCTGGGAATCGGCCGGTTTTCCGATTGAGGAGATCCCGCAGCTCAGCGTGCATGATCTCCAGCGCGACGGAAAAGATTTCCAATTGCTCGATGTCCGCGGGCCCGGCGAGTGGAAGCACGGCCACATTCCGGCGGCGCAGCATTGTTTTCTGCCGGAGCTGCGGGAGCGAAGCGCAGGACTTGATAAAACGAAGCCGACAGCGGTTTATTGTGCGAGCGGTTATCGTGCGAGTCTCGCAGCAAGTATTCTGAAGCAGGAGGGGTTCGAGAAGATCCACAACGTTCCCGGAAGCTGGCAAGCCTGGAAAAAAGCCGGATTTCCGGTCGAACGGTAAGGACGCCGCGCCGCGGTCTCCGAGCGGGGCTGCTGTTCGTTGATCGTTGTTTGAGAAGCTCTTGAGGCGAACACGCGCGTTAAGCTTGCGTCCGCGCTCCTCGCGCCCTGAGCCGGGGGCCGCTTTTCTTCGCAGCAAAGCCCAGAAAGATCACCAATCGCGGCTCCCGTTGCGATTCCGTCTTGCTTAAAAAATCGCCGCTCGCTTTTCTTCAGCACGGATGCCCGGCGAATTCCTCGACCAGATTTTCGTCGGTGCGAAGCGATACATCCTCTCTTTTTTCGTCGGCGCACCGGAATGGCTGGTTCGCCTCGTTTCCAGCCTCATTACCATCCTGGTTCTGATTCACGTTTTTCTTGGGCTCTTCGCCCTCATGTCCGTGCTCGAGCGCAAGATTCTCGCGCGCATCCAGAATCGTCTTGGCCCGAATCGCGTGGGTCCATTCGGCCTCCTCCAGCCGGTGGCCGACGGAATCAAAATGTTGATCAAGGAAGACATCGTCCCGGCGCGCGCCGACAAGGTCGTGCATTTCCTTGCGCCAATCATGGTGGCGGCGCCCACCATTCTAGCCCTCGGAGTGATTCCATATGGCCGGAACATGACGCCCTTCGCAATCGATGGCGGCATCCTGTTTTTCTTCGCGGTCGGCTCCGCTACCGAACTCGCCGTCTTCATGGCGGGCTGGGGCAGCAACAACAAGTTCTCCATGCTCGGCGCGATGCGCGCGATCGCGCAGATGGTCAGCTACGAGCTGCCGCTCATTCTCTCCGTGCTGCCGGTCGTAATGATCGTCGGTTCGCTTTCCCCGGATGCGATCGTCGCGGCGCAGAGCGGTTACTCGTTAGGCGTGATTCCGCATTGGTTTGTCGTCACGCCCTGGGGTGCGGCCGGCTTCCTCTTGTTCTTCGTCTCGGGTCTGGTCGAATCGAACCGGACGCCCTTCGATGTCCCGGAAGGTGAATCGGAAATCGTGGCCGGACATATGACGGAATACTCCGGGTTCAAGTACGCGACCTTTTTCCTCGCGGAATACTTCGGGATGTTTGCCATCAGCGGCCTGGCCGTGACGCTTTTTCTCGGTGGCTGGAACGCACCGTTTGCGCCGCTTCGGTTCATTCCGTCCTACGTTTGGTTCTTCGCCAAGCTCAGCACGCTTCTTTTCGTCTTCATCTGGATTCGCGGAACGCTGCCGCGCATGCGCGTCGATCACGTCATGAATTTCGCCTGGAAATTCATGCTCCCGATGGCATTTGCCTGCGTCCTCGCAGCCGCCGTCTGGCACTATCAGGCGCGACGCCTTGCCGGATGGCTCTGGTCGCTCGTCATCGTTGTCGCCGTTTATTTTGTGCTTTCGCGCTTGCTCGACGCACGAAAGAAATTCGCCCCTCGCACGTATCGCTTCGCCGAATGAACACGGCCGCGTTTCTTTTTATTGCGATCCTCACATTGGCCGGAGCACTCGCCGCGGCCGTCTTGCCGCGCCTGATTCATGCCGCGCTTTGCCTGGTGGGCGCGTTCCTTGGGCTTGCCGGCTTCTACTTCTTGCTCGGCGCGGAGTTTGTCGGCCTCGTGCAAGTGTTCGTCTATGTCGGCGCGGTCGCGGTGCTAATCGTCTTCACCATTCTGCTGACCCGCCGCGAACGAGAGAAGGATCATGCTTCTGACTGGGGAGGAGCGGTCGTTGCGCTGGCCGTCTTTGTGGGGCTGCTCTGGGCCATTTTTCAAACTCCCGCACTTGCGGTCGCGGCGCCTGGCATCGAGCCGCTGACCGTGCGAGCCATCGGCGAAGTGCTGATGACCGATTACGTCTGGCCGCTGCAATGTGTCGGAGTGGTACTCACCGCGGCGCTTATCGGCGCGTTGGTTCTGGTGATGGAGGAAAAACGGTGATCCATGGACTTGGCGAGCGCACGCGAGACGCGCGCGCTACCAATCGTGAGGACGTTTCGCGATGACTCCCACGCTCCAACTTTTTCTCCTCGTCTCCGCGGCCCTCTTCTGCATCGGCCTGCTCGCCGCACTCAGCCGGCGCCACGCAATCTTCATCCTGATTGGGATCGAGCTGATGCTTGCGGCTGCGAACCTGAACTTCGTCGCCTTCTGGCGTTTCGATCCGCAGCCGCAGGCACCCACCGGAGTGATGGTGGCGATCTTCGCAATCGCGATTGCAGCTGCGGAAGCCGCTGTGGGCCTCGCGTTGGTGATCGCGGTTTATCGTCACTACCGCACGACGAATGTCGATCAGCTTGATCAGCTCAAGGGATGAGCTTCGGGAACTCTTCCTTCTGCTCGTAACCAACGTATGACTTTCTCCTTGGTCCCCAGCTTGTGGCTCATTCCCGCGGCGCCGCTGGTTGTTTCCCTTCTCATTCTTTCTCTCAAGAAATCGCGACACAGCGCGAGCGCGATGCTCGCCATATTCGGGCAACTCGTCGCGCTTGGTTTTTCCGCGGCCGCCTTTTTGCAAACCCTGGCCACGCCCGGATTTCGCGTGGTTCACAACTTCACCTGGTTCAGTTTCGGCGAACAATCGCTGCGCATCGGTTGGGTGCTGGACCCGCTCACCGCCGCGATGTTGATCATGATCACGTTCGTCGCGCTCTGGATCTTCGTTTTCAGCGTCGGTTACATGGCTGGAGACGAACACTTCGCCCGCTTCTTCGCCTATTTGTCGTTTTTCACTGCGGCCATGCTCGGCGTTGTGATTGCGAACAGCCTGTTGCTGCTATTTGTCTGTTGGGAGCTTGTTGGGATCGCGTCCTACCTCCTGATTGGATTCTGGATTCACAAGCCGAGCGCCGCTGCTGCCGCAAAGAAAGCGTTCATCACCACGCGCATCGGTGATCTCGGTTTCTTCGTCGGTCTCCTCTGGCTCTACGGGAGCAGCGGGACACTGCTCTTCTACGAGGAGGGCCGAGGTTGCCTCGAAAGCGCAGCACTCCTCGCGATTGGCCCCAGCGCTACCGCGATCGCGCTCCTGATCTTCTGCGGTGCCGTCAGCAAATCAGGCCAGTTCCCGCTCCATGTCTGGCTGCCCGACGCGATGGAAGGCCCGACGCCGGTGAGCGCGTTGATCCACGCGGCGACAATGGTTGCCGCCGGCGTCTTCCTCGTCGCCCGCGTCTACCCGCTTTTTTCAATGGGCGGAGTTGTAGCCGGGGGCGTCGACCCCGGCCATGCCGGCCTCAGCGCGGCCGGCTACAACGGCGTGACGCCTTCACTCACAGTGGTCGTGTGGGTCGGCGTCATCACTGCTTTGATGGCGTCGCTCATCGCCCTCGCGCAATGGGACATCAAACGCATTCTCGCTTATTCCACGGTCTCTCAGCTCGGCTTAATGATGGTGTCGTTAGGCGTGGGCGGAGTCGCGGTGGGCGTGATGCATTTGCTCGCGCATGGCTTTTTCAAAGCGCTGCTCTTTCTTGGAGCCGGCTCTGTTATCCACAGCTGTCAACACGAGCAGGACATCCGGCGGATGGGAGGATTACGCGGAATGATCCCGATTACGCTTATCACCTACGCGGTGGGGATGATGGCGTTGAGCGGCGTCCCACTGTTTTTCGCCGGAGCGTGGACGAAAGAGGAAATCCTCCAGGCCACGGCGCACTGGCCGGGATCGCGCGTGCCGCACTACCTCATGATGGCCGGCGTCGTCCTCACCGCGCTCTACATGACTCGGCAAATGATCTACGTTTTCTTCGGCCGTCGCCATGCCGCGTCGGAGCGTGCGCACGAAAGTCCCCGAGTCATGACGCTGCCGCTGATCGTGCTCGCATTTTGCACGATTGCCTTGAGCCTGCTGCTCACTCCCGCCTGGCCTTGGCTGCACGAATACCTGAGCGGCGCGCGAGCACATTTCGAGACCGCGCGTTTGATCCAGCCGGCGCTCCTCGTCTCGTTCGCGCTGGTGGCCGCCGGGATTGGATTGGGAATTCTGATCTATCGCAATCCAACCGAACGCGATCCACTGGAAGCTGCGCAACCCGCGCTCTTTCGCTTTCTCGAAAACCGAATGTGGCTGGACGAGATCTATGCTCGCACCGTGATTGCCTTCAGCAGAATGGCCGCCCGGCTTTCCGACTGGATGGATCGCCATGTTTGGGACGGGCTTGTGCGCACGGTTGGCGGTATCGCTCGGCTCTTTGGTGATCTAAACAAGGGCGCCGATGAGCGCGGCATCAACGCCGCCGTCGATGAGACGACCTTCGGTGCGCGCGATCTCGGGCGCGTAATCTCTGCCGCGCATTCCGGCCAGGTCCAGACGTATCTCGGCGCGGTAGGTGTCGGGATGCTCGCGTTGCTCCTTCTCTACGCATGGTTGGGATGATCACCGCGCTCATCCTCGTTCCGCTGGTCGGCGCGTTGTGCGTGAGCGCGGCGCGGCCGCGTCAAGCCCGCGGAGTAGCGCTGGGTTTCAACGCGCTCAGCGCGATCATCGCGTTCACGTTGTGGCGAAACTTTGATTCTTCCGCCGCCGGTCTCCAACTCATCGAACGCTACGCCTGGATTCCAGCGCTCGGGGCGGAATACCTGGTCGGCATTGATGGTTTGAGTCTGCTGCTTGTCCTCCTGACCTCGCTCCTCTTCCCGTTCGCACTTCTCGCCCAGCAAGGAAGCCGCGGCCTCTGTGCGCTCATGCTCGTGATGCAATCAGCCCTCTACGGGACCTTCACAGCGCAGAACTTTGTCCTCTGGTTCTTGTTCTACGAGATGAGTCTGATCCCCTCCTTCCTGCTCATCAAACTCTGGGGCGGCGAGAAACGCGCACACGCCGCGACAAAGTTTTTCCTCTACACGTTCCTCGGAAGTGTCGCGATGCTGCTGGCCTTTCTCGGCCTCTACTTTGTCCACGGCACGTTCGACTTCGCCAGACTGGCCGAGCTCGGCAAAACCGGTCTTCTCACCAGCAACATTTCCTGGCTCGCGTTCGCCGGGATTTTTGTCGGGCTGGCAGTGAAGGTCCCGCTGTTCCCGTTTCACACCTGGCTTCCCGACGCCTACGAAACTGCGCCGACAGGAGTCGCGATGGTGCTCACCGGCACGCTTTCCAAAATGGGCGTCTACGGCTTTGTGCGCCTTTTACTCCCACTTTTTCCAAGCGAAATGAGAGTCGTTGGCCCCTGGCTGCTGGGCCTGGCAGTCTGCTCCATCATTTTCGCTTCACTGGCGGCTTGGGCGCAGACCGATCTCAAGCGGATAGTAGCCTATCTGTCGATCAATCACTTGGGCTACTGCATGCTGGGACTCTTTGCGATCACCGCGAGAACCGCCGAACCGATGGTGGAAACGCAAGCCGCCTTGAGTGGCGTCTTCATGCAAATCTTCAATCACGGCATCACTGCGGCCACGCTCTTCTACTACGTCGGATTGCTTGAGCAACGCCGCGGCGCGCGTGGCCTCGACGATTTCGGCGGATTGATGCAACGCGCCCCACTTCTCTGCGGCTGGATGAGCATTGCGATGTTTTCGTCGCTGGGCCTGCCGGGACTAAATGGCTTCGTCGGCGAGTTCCTGATCTTCAAAGGCTCTTTTGCTCTCGCGGCTTCCTTTACCGCGGTCGCAGTTCTCGGTCTTCTCATTACTGCCATCGTCTTTTTGCGAGCCATGCAGGCGCTCTTCAGTGGACCGCTCGCGGGAAGCTGCAGCGCGTTTCCGGAATTGCGGCCAAAGGAGAAGCTCGTCCTGCTTCCCGCCACCCTCCTCATGTTCGCGATCGGCATCGCGCCGCAGTTCATTTTTAACATCTTCAACACGACTGTTGTCCAGATGGCGCAGTTGTTTGCCTGACCTGGAGCGATGAGGAAGCAGGTCGTTCCCATTGAGCGGATTACCCGAACCATATTCACCTTTCGGGAGCAAAAAGTAATGCTCAGTCAGGACCTTGCTGCGCTTTACGGAGTAACCGTGAGAGCGCTGACGCAGGCGGGTGAAACGGAACGCAGATCGCTTCCTGAAGGACTTCGCTATCAGTTTACATCTGAGGAGTTTGCGGATTTGAAATCACAAATTGTGATTTCAAAGCGTGGTCGCGGTGGACGTCGCCATCACCCTTATGCCTTCACCGAACAGGGCGTCGCCATGCTCTCGAGCGTGTTGAGGAGCGCGCGCGCAGTAAAGGTCAACATCGCCATCATGCGCGCGTTTGTGCAGTTGCGCGGAGCGCTAGAGAACAACCGGGCGCTCGCGCGGAAGTTTGCGGAGTTAGAAGCGCGCGTTGGCGGACA
>JACCTI010000441.1 GCA_013812515.1 Chthoniobacterales bacterium | reverse complement strand
GTCGATTCCTTTGACCGCTTCGAAGCCGTCGTAAGACTTTCGCAAACCGCGGACGTAGATCGCGAATTCGTTGTTCACCCGATGCGGCAATGCTGGAACCGAAGAAACGTGCAAGTGGATTTGTCTTGGTCGGCAAGCTGGAGCGACAAACCATCCGTGTCGAGCAAAGCCGACTTCTGCAGCGTCGGCGCTGCCCGTGCTCCCGTGAGATACGGCTGCGAGACGTACATCGCGTTCTTTCGAGGGTCATCGGGGAGAACAGTGTAGCGGTACTTGTGTCAAGCACCGGGCGCGGAGTAATGACTTCCTTGGCCCCGAGGCTGGCCACGGCACAGGCGTTTGACACAAACGCCTCTACAATGGCGGCCCGGTCTTGGAAGTGAACGACTCCTGCAAGCAAGTGCACGGGATTCTGAAGCAAGCCGGGCGGGAATGCGTCGCACGCTTCAAGACGCATGTTGCACCTCGACGTAGCGAGGCGGCGACAACAGGTTTCAACTAAGTTAAGCGGTGGTTTCGAAGAGACGTTCGGCCGGATCGGGCAACAGTGCTCCTCAGCCTACAAGCCCCTCGCCGTCTCTGGCAGCCGGGATGACAGCGCGTCTTCAAGCGATAGGCGCTCTCGGAAGACTGCCCGACGTTTGCACACTTACTTGGGAAAGAGGGACGCGCAGCGACAATCAGCGGCGGGTAGGAACTTGGGAGAGATCGACGTGAAGGTAATCCCGAGTTCTTTGGAGAACACGAAACCTCTTCCCGCCGTCGCGACAACAAAGCCGGCGGAAACGAGACTACGGGGAGCGCGCCGCTACCTTTCGCCTAACGAGTCTCGGCAAAAGCGCGAGGAGCGAGAGCAACGTCACACCGCAGCAAATTTGCGCGAAGAGCTCGCCATGCCTTAGGTAGAACGTCGGCCGCGGATTTGCCGGCACGGCGATTTCGCCCGTCAGCACGCCTTCGGTGAACTGGCTACCGCGATCGTCGAGCAACATCTGCGTGATGCGGCCGAACTCGTTAATGAAACAAGTCACGCCGGTGTTCGCCGATCGCACCATCGGCAGGCGCATCTCCACGCAGCGGAAAACCGCATTCGCGAGATGTTGCTGCGAACCAGCGGAGCGAAGGAACCAGCCGTCGTTCGTGATGTTCGCGAGCACGTTCGCGCCCCTCAGCACAAACTGTCGCGTGAGTTCACCGATGGTGTCTTCGAAGCAGATGAGCGGCGCGAGGCGCACATCGGGCCGGGTCGTCTTCAGCACGGTGAACTCTTTGCCGAAGCCAAAATCCTCCGGCACCTGCTCGCCGACGATCGCGCCGATGCCGGGCACGGTGTGACGACCGGGCACGTATTCGCCGAAGGGCACGAGGTGGAGCTTGCGATAAAGCTGCACCTGTTGATCCTGCCCGTTCACGAGCCAGGCGGCGTTGTATGCGTCCTTTTCATCCTCATCGATAATCCCGAGAAGCAAATCTGTTTTGATTTCGGTGGA
Source organism: Chthoniobacterales bacterium (assembly GCA_013812515.1). Lineage (GTDB taxonomy): Bacteria > Verrucomicrobiota > Verrucomicrobiia > Chthoniobacterales > UBA10450 > JACCTI01. Next base: position 848 of record JACCTI010000441.1, on the reverse strand, counting down.
AAACTCCAGGACGAATTGATAACTCTCGGTCCCCGGGACGAGCGGGTCCGGCATGGAGCTCTCCGGCCAAATCAACAGCTCCGGCTTTGATTGCAGAGCGACCAAGCTGAGCTTCGTGAAGTTCGCGAACGTGGCCTGCGCGAAGTTCGGATTGAACTTCTGCTCTCGTGGAATGTTTGGCTGCAGGACGGCGACACGCAGCGGCGTGGATTCCTGCGGGTTTTGCACGGCCTGAATGCCGTAGCCCATCACACCGACAATGGCTGCCATCGTGAGGGTGAAATCGAAATGAGGCCGTCTCACTTTGACCCGTGTTTCGTCGATGAAGCGGCGCACAGTCAGAACCAAAATGACGTTCGTCATCGCGACCAGAAAGGAGAGGCCGGGCACGCCCGTGATATCGACGATCTGAATCATGGCCCATTGCGCGTGGAGAGCGCTGCCGAGCGTGTTCCAACCCCATCCGGAAAAGAGGACGCTGCGGATCGTTTCCACGGTGACCCAGGCGCTGGCGAGCAGGAGCGCGACGAGAAGGTTGCGCATGGAACTGAGCCAGGGTGAGTCGCGTTCCGATGACTCGTTAGGCTGCGAAACGGCGCCCGCGTTTTCTGCCTCGCGCTTCGTCGCCAATCTCTGCGTGACCGCTTCGAGACCGGTGACAGGTTTGGGTTTGCGCGCTTGTGGCCGAAGGCGGCCAGCAAGCCAGCTCCACACCGCGATGTAGATCGCCATGTACATTCCCACGAGAACCAGTCCCGGGACCGTGACCGTCCTCAGCCACGAGAAGACTCCCCAGAAGAACGCGAGCCCGGCCACATATCCAAGCAGCAGATCGCGTCTCCAACGGC
>JACCTI010000447.1 GCA_013812515.1 Chthoniobacterales bacterium | reverse complement strand
CAGTGGCCGCGAGGATGGCTCCTGAGGTAGGATTCGGCGGTGCTTTCCCCTTGTTTCGCGCCATTTAAACAGGCGCTGCTTAGGTAATCAAGCAAACTCGGCCACTACTCGCGCGGACGTTTTCACTGCTACTTGCTGGCAATTGATTGCCGGTAATGTCATCGGCACTGCAAAAGAATTTCTTGGACTCAAGACTGCGGCACCAGCTGCAGTCTAAGAAGTTTTCACTTCCTTCCAGACGGAAATTCGATGTATGCATGCATGCGCGCAACCAACCGCCTGCTAGGACAGCGCAAACTCATGAAGACCAAATGGAGCAAACTGCTGATTCTCACCGGGATCTTTTTGCCGAACTTGTCCAACGTCGCAACCGCGACCGAAGGCGGCGGAACCAGCAAGGCCCTTGGTGTCGATACAGTGATGGCGGGAGTTATGCCGCCCCCCGGGTTGCGGCTGACTAACTTTCTAGCGCGTTATGATTCGAGCCACACGCTCGACGGCTCCGGAAACGACCGCGCCAACCTCTCGAACTTCGATCTGGCGGTAACTGCAGAGACGCTCCGGTTCCAATACGTCTGGCCGGCAGTCAACCTGTTGGGCGCGAACATTGAAACGCGTGTGGGATTCAACGCCGTCTCCGATGTGAAGGTTGATTTTGATGTGAAAACCCCACTCGGCCGCCTGCACAAGAACGATTCCCAGACCAACTTCGGCGACGCACTCTTTGCTCCGGCACTCTTCGGTTGGCATAGCAAACAGTTCCACCAGACGTTCGGCCCGGAATTTTTTCTACCGAGCGGCAAGTTCGACAAGACAAGGCTGGCCAACACAGGACGCGGCTACTTTTCGATGGGCCCTTCCTACTGGTTCACCTGGTTTCCGATCAAGGAGGTCGAAGTCAGTGGAGCGCTAATCTATCTGTTTAACTTCGAAAATTCTGAGACGAATTATACTTCGGGAAACGAACTGAGCTTCGATTACAACCTCGGCTACTCAGTCACAGCCGCCTGGCAGATTGGCGCGAGCGGCTATTTGTATAAGCAGATCACCGACGATGAACAAAACGGCCGAGTAGTCGGGGACGGAAATCGCGGGCAGGCAGTCGCAGTCGGCCCGTTCCTCCGCTATCACCCAAGCAAGAATTTCGGAATTGTGTTGAAGTGGCAGCACGAAGAGGCTGTGAAGAATCGAACGAGCGGGGAACGCATATTCCTGCAGTTCGCAGCGCAGCTGTTCTGAGGCGGCTTTCACCATTTTCGCACGACCATGGTCGGCGACCTCGATAACCAATCTCAACTGGAAATCGCGCATGTCCTCTTCATGGACATCGTCGGTTATTCGAAGCTGCGGATCGACGTGCAGAGCTCATGCCTGCAAAAGCTCAATCAGTTGGTTCGTGGCACCGAGCAGTTCCGCGCCGCTGAAGCCGCAGATAAACTTGTTCGTCTCCCGACTGGTGACGGCATGGCGCTCGCCTTTTTTAGCAGTCCTGATGCGCCTGTTCGATGCGCGTTAGAAATTGGGAAAGCTCTAAGGAATCATCCAGACCTTCCGCTGCGGATGGGGATCAACAGCGGTCCGGTGGACGCGATTTCGGACGTGAACGACCGGTCGAATGTCGCCGGCGCTGGCATTAATATGGCGCAGCGGGTCATGGATTGCGGCGACGCTGGCCACATCCTCCTTTCGCAGCGCGTCGCGGACGACCTGGCGCAATACAGCCAATGGGAAACGCATCTCTACGACCTCGGCGAGTTCGAAGTGAAACACGGCGCCAAAGTCGCGGTGGTGAATTTCTATACCGACGATGCCGGCAACTCCGAACTGCCGGAGAAGCTCAAGCGCACCCGGCAGGAACACGCGGAGATCGAGAGTCGCGGCGTCATCGCTCGCCGGCGGAAGCGAATGCTCATGGGCGCATTGCTCCTCGCGTTCACCGCGGCGATCGGGCTTCTCTGGACTTATCTTCATGAGCCCCGCACCACCCTCTCCGCTGCTCAACGCGAAAAAAGCATCGCGATTCTGCCGTTCAAGCCACTCTTGCCTGAAGGCAGCGATCAGGTGCTCGAGATGGGAATGGCGGACACGCTGATTACGAAGCTGGGCAACGCCGGTGAAATAATCGTGCCCTCGCTCACTTCCGTGCGGCAATACGCCGGAGTTGATCAAGACCCGTTGGTGGCCGGACGCAAACTGGGAGTGAACTCGGTCCTTGCGGGCAACGTGCAGAAATCGGGCGATCGTCTGCGCGTGACCGTGCGCCTGATCAGAGTAGCCGATGGCTCTTCACTTTGGGCAGCTACGTTCGATGAGAAATTTACTGACGTGTTTACCGTGCAGGACACAATCGCCCAGAAGGTAGCGGGAGCACTCGCGCTCCGCCTCACCATAAATAATCAACAGCGCCTAACGAAACGTTATACCGAGAACGTAGCGGCGTATCAGCTCTATCTCACCGGCCGTTATCATTGGAGCAAGCTCACTCCACCGGATATTGCAAAGAGCATTGCCTTTTTCCAACAGGCCATTGAACTCGATCCGACGTATCCGCTGGCCTACTCGGGATTAGCCGATGCCTATGCGCGCCGTGGTATTACCGGTGAGCTGCCCTCGCGAGATGCCTTCCCGCAAGCGAAGGCCGCTGCGACAGCAGCTCTCGAGATCGATGAGTCACTCGCTGAGCCTCACGCAACTCTGGCGCTAATTCACATGTGGTTCGATTGGGATTGGAAGGCTGCTGAGAGCGAGGGGAAACGGGCCGTTGAGCTAAATCCTAACTCTGGAATTGCCCGTCTCGCCTACGCACACGTCCTTTCAAATCTGGGGCGCAACGATGAAGCAATCGCACAAGCAGCGCGCGCGCGCGAACTTGATCCCGTTTCGCTACCCATTAACGCACGCGAGGGCGCGGTCCTCTCCTACGCGCGACGGTACCCGGAAGCGCGGGATAGATTACAAAAAACACTCGAACTTGATCCGAATTTTTGGCTTGCTCACATGTTCCTTGGGGACGTGGATGTGCAAGAAGGAAAATATTCGGAAGCCCTGGCTGAGTTAGATAAGGCAAAGGAGTTTTCCCGAGGCAATTCGCAAGCAGTCTCGATGATCGGTTGCGTCTTTGTCCGCGCGGGAAATGCAGTCGCTGCACGAGCCGTCCTAACTGAATTAAATTCCGCGTCGGCGCAACACTACATACCTTCTTCGAATATCGCCGCCCTTTACCTCGCGCTCGGCGAGGCAGAAGAAGCCATCGCCCACCTGGAGAGAGCTTACGAGGAGCGCGACGCGCGGCTGAGCTTCCTGAAAATCGATCCGAAGTGGGACGCGTTGCGCGCCGATCCTCGCTTCCTTTCGATGCAGCAGCGCGTTGGCCTTGAGTAGGAGATAACGCCGCCTCGCGCTCAGGCGTTTAAAAGGTGGCTCCTGAGGTCGGACTCGGCGGGTTTGTCTCCCGTAATAGCGGCATTTGAGCGGCTTACGCCTGAGTAATCAAGCCTAATCTCGAACTGCTCGGGCGGGCTTTTTCACTGCTGTTGGCTGGCAATTCTGCTGGCAATTGCCGGATGGAGGTTCAGTTGAGCAGCTAAGTCTATTCAGTGCGAGGACGAGCGCCGCACCTGATAACTGTGGGCGCGCACGTTTTTCCATAAATCATGACTAGAATGCGCAAGGGAACGCCGAAGGCATACAGAGCCGCAATCAGACCGTATGCCAATGTCACGCGGGTGCGTCCGAACTCCTTGTAACGGCGGGCGCTCGTCTTTAGCCGTCGATGAACAGCGTGGACGCGGCCGAAGCGGTGCAGCTTTCGAAAAAATTCTACGTCCTCCATCAGCGGCACGTCAGGAAATCCGCCGCTCTGGAAGAACAAGCTGCGGCGGCAGAAGAAGCCATGATCGCCGCAGCGGATTCGCAATACGATGCCGGCATAATGCGCAAAGGAATCGGTGAGCCGGTAAATCGCATGCGTCTTGGGTAATCGAATGCGGAAATAACCTCCCGCAGATTGCGCATCTCTTAACGCATCCCGCATTTCGCCGAGGCAACCCCCCGGCACTTCGGAGTCCGCATGCAAGAACCAGAGCACCTCGCCGTGCGCCACCTTTGCCCCGGCATTCAACTGTTGCGCGCGCCCTGGTTCGCTCGCCACAAGCTGGTCGCATAACTGCTTCGCGGCCTGTGCTGTTCCGTCAACGCTACCCCCGTCCACGACGATCAGCTCCGCTTCGGGAGCGCGTTCTCGGAGATGACGCAGAAACTGCGCGATGAGCACACCCTCGTTCAGAACTGGAATGATGATCGACACAGACAGCGGCCTCTGTCTTCCTGCCGAGTTCTCCGTCGCGGCAACCCGGGCGCGGCGCTGAGGGAGGGGAACGGTGCAGACGCTCTTGCTGGCGATCATCATCGATTCTCCGCCAACACGTGCTCGACCATGACGCGACGAAACTTCTCCGGCTCATCGAGCTGCGGCCAATGCGCGGAACTCTCGAAGGAAACGAGATGCTTGCCGCGCGGCGCATCGAGGCGGTCGAAATATTGTGTCGCAACCCGCCTCGTCACTACGTGGTCGTTTCGACCTTCGAAGAAGTAGACCGGCGCATCGAGCCGCGGGACTTGCTCGAACAAGTTCACTGCGAAGAACTCGCGCCAGAGATGATCGAACGAGAACTTCGCGCCACGAACCATCTGCCAGAGGTCAGCCAAACTACAGAACGGCGAAAAGAAGAGCAGCTTTAGCCGATCGGGTGCGATGGCGGCGAAGCGATCGGGTGCGAAGGTGTTAACCCATTTCTGCGAGATCTGCAGTTGTTTCTCGGTCGAGAATGGCGGCAGCCCGATTTGCCGCAGCTCGCGCACCGCCTCCTCGTTGTTCCGTTCAACAGCCGTGTGCATGGCGAAGTCGTAAGGCAATTGCTCGGTCGTGTTCAGATCGGCCACCTGACTGATCCCGACGTAAGCGCGCACGAACTCTGGATGCTGCTGCGCAAGCAGCACGCCGATGACCGTGCCTGTCAAGTGACCGACAATGAAGATGCGTTCCTGACGAAATCGCGCGCGCAGTAACTCCACCAACTGCTCGGCGTCGCGAACGAGCTGCGGGAGCGTCATCGAGTCGGCCGGGATGCTGGTCGAGAATGACTTCCCGGCGCCGCGCTGATCCCACTGCACGATCGTGAAATACTGTTCGAGCTCCGCGTTGACGTAGCCGAACGGCATTTCGGAAATGCCCGGTCCGCCGTGCAACATCAGCAAGATCGGATTGGTGCGATCGCGTCCGCGGATTTGGATCGACTGATCGATCCCGCCGAGTCGCACTTTCTCGAGTGAGTCGATTCCCGATGGCGATCGGATCGCAATCGCGTTGCTGATTTCGTGCTGCCGCCACGCTCGGCAGCCCAGCAGCGAGCCGACAGCAAACCCCATCAGTGCGACGATGATCGTGAGCCATCGGAGAATCCGGCGACCGCGTTTCCGCACCCGCTTACTTGGTGATCTTATCGAAGATCAAGTTTGCCTTCGAGTAACTGCGGCCGTGTTCGCCCTGGTCGTTCAAACCCCAATTGTACGAGAGATACGAGATATCGAACTGCTTGCCGCCGGCGGTTAATTCCTTCGCCGCGGGCGGTCCGTATTTCTCGAAAATTTTAGCGACTGCCATCGACTTCTCAAAGTCAGGCTTGAACCACTTAAATACTTCCGACACCTGCGCCTTCTTCTCCTGCGGCATGAACTCGTTCAAGTCTTCGCGGGCGAGCCAGGTGCGATACGCCGTGTCGCCTTGCTCTTCGAACGAATCGGCCTTGTAGGCGCTGCGCTGCAACGGCGGACAACTCCGCGCCCCGCAAACCAACACGCTGTGCGCGCGGTATTCCAACATCGGCCGCAGCGTGCCATTTTCGATGTCGTTCAATGCCACCGTCGCTCCACCGATCTGCCACGCCTTTGTTTCGAAAGGCTTCTTTGTTTCGTGGATGCTCTCGACGGGATAAGCGTTCAGGAGTTCGGTGACGACGATCGCGTTATAAGCATTCGTCAGCGATGCAGCCTTTTCGTTGCCCTCGGCGGGCTTATCCGCGTTTGCGGCGAACTGCTTCAAGTAACCATCGAGCGCAGCGCGATCTTCCTTGTCGTTCTTCCACGCGGTGTAATTCACGAGCCCCTGCGCATCGACATACTTCTTGAGCAGGCGATCCCACGCACTGTGATCGATGCCGGAGGGGCACTTCACTTCCACGTCTTTCGACTTCTTATCGCCTTGCGCGTGGGCGGCGAATGGAGTGAGCGCCGCAATTGCAACGACGCTTAGGATTTGCAGGAGTTTATTCTTCATTGGGTTGTTGTTTGTGCTGGGAAATAGCGGTGGAGAAAGGTGTCGATCCGCGATGACACGTCCTGCATAGCAGTGCGCGAAAAGCGATGCGGTTCGTCCGGATAAATGTGTTTCTGGTAAGGCGTTCCCAAGCGTTTCAAGGTCGCTTCGACTTGTTCAGCCTTCTCGACCGGAACCGTTTTGTCTTTGGCGCCGTGCAAAATGAGAGTCGGCGGCATCCGTTTATTCCGTAATTCTCGAACGCTCCTGAGGCTTCGATGACGACCTTGACCCGCTGATCTCGCGCGGCAGTCGCGAGCGCGAGGTAACCGCCGAGCGAATGACCCGTCAGCCCAATGCGCTTTGCATCGACATTCGGACGCGCGGAAACGTACGTGACGCAATCCTGCACGGTCCCCGTCCAGGTCGAGAGATTCTCGTGGACCATGGACGGCCGCACCATGACGTGCCCTGTGCGATCGAAGTAGTGCGGGATGAACACCGCGTAACCTTCTCTCGCGAGACTGCGCGCGCGTTTCCGCAAATCGAGACCGGGGAAGAGCACGCCCGCCGAGCCGTGGAGTAGAATCAACGCAGGATGTTTGCCGCGGTCGCCGGGCTCATATTGCTCAACGAGAACCTTGCGCCCCACCGCTGTTGTAGCTGCCTCGTGTCTCGACGATCGCCGCGTGCGCGGAGTCGATGCTGATCGCTGCGCACAGGCAGAGGACGGAATTCTGAGCGTCACCGTTCGCTCCGACTAATCAGGAACAGGGAGCCAACTGTAAGAACAGCCGCTGCGGCTCCGAGCCACGTGCGGTTTTTCGTTGCCCAGAATTGCGGGCTAACGCTCCACGCGCGTTCCTCGAAAGCGCCATGCGCACCGTGATCGCCGGCGATCGGCTTGAAAAGATTGTCCGGCCGATTTGGATCTGCGGGCTCGCTGGTTTGTTGGCCGTCGTAGCCGGTGTTTCCCAGATAATGATCAAGCAAACCAGGCGCAATCTTGTCGCCTGCAATCGCCACGACCGTCGGCAACCCGACACAGATCTCTCGCCTGGGATGATGCGAAGCATAAACGATTGCATCGGCAGCAATCTCCGGCTGATAGATCGGCGGCACCGGTTGCGCCTTGCGCGGCAGTCGCGATTTCACCCAGCCGAACTGCGGCGTATTGAGCGCGGGCATCTGCACCATGCAGAGCTGCACGTTGCTCTTGTCATGGATGAGTTCGCAGCGGAGCGAATCGCAGAATCCCTGGATCGCGTGCTTCGCCGCGCAGTAGGCGCTTTGCAGCGGAATGCCGCGATATGCGAGCGCGCTCCCAACTTGAATGATAACGCCGCGATCGCGCGGCGACATGCGTTTCAGCGCGGACAGCGTGCCGTTCACGTAACCGAGATACGTCACTTCGGTTACCCGTTTGTATTCCGCCGCAGTCATCTCCTTCACCGGCGAGAAGACTGATGCCATCGCGTTGTTCACCCAGACATCGATCGGCCCAAACTGCCGCTCAACTTCCGCTGCGGCGTTCTCGATGGCATCGGCGTCCGCAACATCTGCGGGTAACACCAACGCCTGTCCCCCGAGTTCCTCGATTTCGCGTTTAGCGGCTTCCAACCCATCCGTGCCACGCGCAATCAGTCCGACGCGAGCGCCTTCGCGCGCGAAGGCCCGCACGGTAGCGCGACCGACGCCGGCCGACGCGCCGGTCACCACAATTGTGCGCGCCATCGTTTAGAAGCGCTTCTGCAACTCGCGCGCTGCCGCACGTGCTTCCGGAATCGCGAGCGCCGCGGTCGCAAAGGTCGCCGCCGCCGCCACAAGACACCACAAGCATGCCGCCTTGTGTTTCGCGAACTGATCGTAAGTGAGCTTCGCGGCCTGTGCGGCATCTGCACCGGCCTTCGCCGCAAGCGCGAGCGGAATCCACGGCTGCGTTTTCGCCCGATCTTTCGGACCCATCGCGGCCAGGCCCATCGTCGCCGCATAACTGCCGAGGCCGATGAAAGCGTCGCCCATTTGCAGGTGCGAATACGCTTCATCCGACGCGTCCACTTTGTCGGCATCGAGGCCCGGCAATGCTGGCTCCGGCAGATGTTTGATCACGCCGATCTGATACAGCGCGATCAATCCCATGCAGCCGACTGCCGTCAGCGAAGCGATGACGATGCCGCGGCGTTCGTCGAGGTAATCACCGCTGCCGCGGCGCAGTTCGTGGCTCAGTTCGGCGGGCTTCATGTAATCGTTTCGGTTGGCGGACGAATCACGGCTGCTTCTCAAACTTCATCGATACCGAGTTCATGCAGTAACGAAGTCCTGTCGGCTTTGGGCCATCATCAAAGACGTGGCCGAGGTGTCCACCGCATCGCGCGCAGACGACCTCGTCGCGCGTCGTGAAAAACGAGCGATCCTGCTCGATGCGCACAGCCTCTTTCGCGATCGGCTGGTAGAAACTGGGCCAGCCGGTCCCCGACTCGAACTTCGTGTCCGAGCTGAACAGCTCCAGCGCGCAGGCGGCGCATCGGTAGATCCCGTGTTCGTGATTGTTCGCGTACTCATTCGAGAACGGTCGTTCGGTGCCCTTCTTGCGCAGCACGCGATACTGGTCGGGCGTCAGCGTCTTTTGCCACTCGGCGTCGGTCTTTTCTACTTTGGCGATCATAGTTGTTGGTGCGGGTTGCGCGGCGTTTTGGTCCGCTGCGAATGCCGTCGCGGTGAGGAACGCAATCACGAGGCAAGGTCTGATAAGTCTCATCATGGTAATTCGATTGTTCGCAGGTGAGAGACGCAAACCTGACGGTTATTCCACCGACCAGATGCCTCGCCCAAGGGGAATAAACGCGCTGCTGCTGCATCTCCCTTGTGAATGCGATACGGATATTGGTTGCCGGTTTTCGGCGGATGGCTGCGTAACGTCGACGACGAGAAGATGGAAGCGAGCTGGGATTATTCGCGGCGCTTGGCGCAACGCAGCGAAGAGATCGGCTTCGATCTGACGTTGATCGCCGAGTTGAGCCTTAACGACATCAAGGGCGCCGGCGCGCCAACCCTGGATGCGTGGTCCACGGCGGCGGCGCTCGCAGCGGTGACGAAAC
>JACCTI010000425.1 GCA_013812515.1 Chthoniobacterales bacterium | reverse complement strand
TTGCCGCTCCGGTGGTTGTCGCCGTCGATCCAGAGACGCATCGTGCGCGTCTTCATTCCCGCGCGCAGATCGCGCAGGATCATTTCAGCCACCCCTTGCACGCAAAACATCACGTCCCATTGCTCGTGCGCGTAAGGGCGCAGGGTGTAGTTCTCCGCCTCGTCGACGAAGAGACGGCGGAACCACGGCTCCGCTTTCGTGCCTTTCGGAATGCCAGGCGGATGAACGTGAAAGCCTTTGGCCGTTTGCGGAAACATGCGCGCGCCAGCCCATTGCCTTGGCCACAAGCCAATTTTCCCGAGTACGCCCTCGTCTCGCCGCGCAAATTCACCGAACGAGCCACGATGCCGTTGCGGATAGATCGTGCGCGCGAAAATCTCCACGCCGGGAATCCAGACGTCACGCACCTCCACACTGGCGCGATCCATCGCCGCAAGCTTGCCCGCCTCAACCCCATGCTCGGCGAGCTGCTCACCTAAAGACGCGGCCGTATAATCGCGTGTCCCGAGCGCGCTCCTGCCTTCCTGGGAAAGACCGGCCCAAAGCTCGTCATCGGCAGCGCTCATTGGTGCTTTAGTTGCCTAACGAGAAATCCGCGCGCTCGCGCGACAGATTCGGATTGTAATACGGATCGTTTTCCAGCAAGTCCGACCAGCGCTCGCGCATTACCCCGGTTTCACGCGCTTCCACGGCGGGCCGCCGCGTGGCCGATTCATGATGATACAATTTCGCGAACGGTGTGTAGACGACGAGATACCCGGCGCGCCGCATTTTCAGGCAGAGATCGACGTCGTTAAACGTCACCGGCAGCCGCTCTTCGTCGAAGCCGCCCACTTCCTCGAAGACTTCGCGCCGCGTCATCAGGCAGGCGCCGGTCACAGCGCTGTAGTTCCGCATCACCTGGAGCTGGCGGCAAACGCCGGGAGCTTCCGCGGGAAAACCACGAAAGGCGTGTTCCGCGATTCCGCCCACGCCCACAACGATGCCCGCGTGCTGCACGGTATCGTCGCTGAAAAGCAGCCGCGCGCCGACGGCGCCGACCTCGGAACGCTGAACGTGCTCCGCCATCGCGGTGAGCCAGCCGCTCTCAATGATCTCCGTGTCATTGTTTAAAAAGAGCAGCCACGGACTATCGGTCTGCTCGACGGCAAAGTTGTTGATTGCGGAAAAGTTGAACGGTCCACTGAAGCGCAGCAAACGGTGCGGGAAGCTGGAAAAAAACTCCCGCGCCTCGTCAGACGCACTCTCGTTATCTACCACGACAATTTCGTATGGCTCGTAGCTCGTCCGACTCGTTAGGCTGCTGAGGCAGCGTTTCAGCAGATCGACGCGATCCCGAACGGGAATGATGATGGAAATCATCTTCGCGTCTGGGATGTCGCGCCTGATCCAATACGCATGCGTCCGCCAATCGACTGCCACATGGCCCTGCTTCCCAGTCCTCTTCAAATGCGCTTCCACGGCACAGCGGCCGGTCTCGAGCGACTGCGGTTTGCGCCGGATATTATCCGCGGTCGAGGCCGCGCTGCGCCGCCAGTGATAGAGGACCCGCGGCACGTGATGGATGCGCGGCGTGCGTTCGATGATTCGAAAAAACAAATCGTAATCCTGCGCGCCATCGAACTCGGAACGTAAGCCGCCGATTTGACGAAGCAGCTCGCAACGAATGATCGTGAAATGACAAATGTAGTTGCACGAAAGGAAGAAATCCGGAGACCAGTCCGGCTTCATGATCGGACTGTCGAGGCCGTCCTCGGTCAGTTTGTCTTCATCGGAATAGATCAGATCTGCGTCGTGGTGTTCCTGCAGGAGTTTCACATGCTGAAAGAGCGCGTCCGGCTCCAGCACGTCGTCGTGATCGAGGAAGCCAATCCACTCGCCGCACGCTGCCTCCAGACCGCGGTTTGATGCCGCAGAGATACCGCCGTGCTGCGGCGACTCGACCAGCACAATGCGCGAGTCCTTGCCGGGCAGCTCACGGAGGAATGCAGACAGCTCCTGACTGGAAGACTTATCGTCGATCAAAATCAGCTCCCAGTTTTCGTAGGCTTGCGTGAGGACGGAATCGACGGCTTCACGCAACCAAGGCACGGGCGTGTTAAAGACCGGAGTGATGATGCTGACGCACGGGCGGTAGACGAAGCGTTGAGAATCCTCGCGCATGGCGCTCGCCTGCGCGGGCGTCACCCGATGGCGTTCGAACCACGCCTGGTATTCGCTCTGGGCGGGTGGCCTGTCCGCCGGCCAATGCTTGCGTGCTTCGCGGACCAGCTTTTGCGGCAGCCGATAAGGTGCGAGCAGGACCTGGCCGACCTTGCGCTCCGGTGACTTGCGCAACGCGTGTTTCTCTTCCTTGAGCTGCTTGATGCTGCGCCGGTATTCCTTCAGCTTCAGGAGCTTTTCCTCGAGATTCGCGATGTGGCGATCGGCCGCTTCGAGTTCGGACATCCGAGTGCGGAGAGTGCGTTCAAGACCTTGAAAGCGTTGATTGACGCGCGCAAAGGCGGTCTCGACCGCAGTGACAAATTCATCGCGATTAACCACGGGATTTCGAACCAGCCGGATCGCCCCGATGCTCAGATCCGTGAGGTCATACTGATAATCGGGAATCAGACCGAGCTTGCCCAGACTCTCGACCAAGCGCGGGCGTCGCTTGGAAACGTCGGCCTCCCTTCCGGGCACGAGAATGATGTCGTCCGCAAGCAGCGCAAGCTCTGCGACCTGCGCTTCCGCCTGTTCCACACTATCCGGGCAGATCCAAATTGCCAGATCCACCAGCGGATTGCGTCCGTTCTGCGGCAACAGGTGGCACAGCTCGCCGACAGTTGCACAAACGGTCGCGTCCACTCCCAGGGCCAGTAGTTGCTCCCGTAATTCGCCGGTCGCCGCGCCCACGACCGCGAGCTTCTTGCCGGAGAATTTCCCCGCGAGCAAGCGCGCGAAATCCGAGCGGAGACGATGAGCAGGGATCTGCAACACAGCGACACTATATTGATTGATGGCAGACGCAGGCAAATTTACGCTGGCCCGCCCCGACGCCCCGGCACAGCGCTGATCCGTATGCTCGACTTCAGCACCTACCTTCTGTATCGCGCGGGTTCGGTGATCGTGCGGGCGTTGCCCCTGCGATTCCTCTTCTCGTTAGGCAAAATCCTCGGGCTGATCGCGTGGGCCATCCTGCCGGGCTATCGCGGCCTGGCGCAACGCAATCTCGCGATCGCTTTCGCTCCGCACAAATCACCGCGCGAAATCCGCAGCCTGACGCGGAAACACTTCCAGCGGCTCGGCGCCAACCTCATTTGCAGCGTCAAGCTCGGCTCGATGCCGCTGGAGAAAGTGGCGG
>JACCTI010000392.1 GCA_013812515.1 Chthoniobacterales bacterium | reverse complement strand
GTCGCCGCGTCTCCCGCCTTCGCCCCGACGGAGCGGGGCGGCTACAGCCCTGGTCTTCGCGGCCGCGCTTCTCGGGAATGCGCTTGGCTCCAGCGAAATTCCCGCGCCGGTTCAGACGCAACCCATTGCCCTCAAAGGCGCAACCGTTCATCCGGTGAGCGCTCCCGACATCGTCGCGGGCACCGTCGTGTTCGAGAATGGAAAAATCACGGCGCTCGGAGCAGACGTGGCGGTTCCCGCCAATGCCGAGATCATCGATGCCACAGGAAAGCATGTCTATCCGGGTCTGATCAGCGCGAATACCGTGCTCGGCCTGACCGAAATCAGCGCCGTTCGTTCCACGCTCGATGTCGCAGAGCAGGGCGCGATTAATCCGAATGCGCGAGTCGCGATCAGCATCAATCCCGACAGCGAGCTCCTGCCCGTGGTACGCGCGAACGGCATTCTCACGGCGCTCACCGTTCCCGAAGGTGGGCTCATCTCCGGGCAATCCGCGGTCCTCCGGATGGATGGCTGGACGCCGGAAGAGATGACGGTGCGTTCGCCCGCTGCGTTGCATGTGCGCTGGCCCGACATGAAGATCGATCGCACCCCGCGCGCGCGGAAATCCGTCGACGATCAGCAGAAGGAGATCGATAAGGCGCAGAAGACGATTCGTGATGCGTTCGCCATCGCGCACTCCTACTGGCAGACGCGGAAAACGCCGGGACTAGATTTCAAAAGCGATCAGCGCTGGGAAGGATTGCTGCCGGTTTTCGATGGAACGCTGCCGGTCTTCGTTCATGCCGATACGCTCGCTCAAATCGAAGCTGCACTCGCCTGGGCAAAGGAAGCGCAGCTGAAAATTGTGCTCGTCGGCGGCCAGGACGCCTGGCGCGTCGCTCCCCAATTGAAGGAGACGGATACGCCTGTGATCATCGCGCTCGCCACTGCGCTGCCGTCGCGCCGCGACGATCCATACGACAGTGCCTTCAGTAATGCCGCTCGTCTGCGCGAGGCCGGTGTTCGCTTTTGCATCGCCACGAACGGCCAAAGATCCGAAGCGGCCCACGACCGCAATCTTCCCTACGAAGCTTCCATGGCCTCGGCCTTCGGTTTGCCGCGCGACGAAGCGCTCAAGGCGGTGACACATTATCCTGCGCAAATACTCGGAATCGGTGATCAGCTCGGTTCACTGGAACCGGGCAAGGCTGCGACACTCATAATCACGAGCGGTGATCCGCTCGATTTTCCGACGCAAATAGAAGCGGCCTTCATCGACGGCCGCAAGATCGACCTGAGCAATCGACAGACTCGCCTACGCGACAAGTATCTCGAGAAATACAGGCGGAAGTAATGAGGCGCGGAGAGCTCAGGGTCGAGTTTATTGGCCTGATTGGAACCACCGGCGAATGCCTTCGTGGGCGTTGCGGAGTCCGCTGTCCTTACCGGTTTGACGCGGGAGGGGCGCTCAAGTGAGCGCGCGCGACAACGCTGCGCGGTCGCGCTTTCAAGAGCGATGCTCATTTCCGCATCTCTGACTGGACAGCGCTTGGCCAAACTCTCACAATCAGGCGTTACTCCGGCAGCGTCCCTGCCGGCCACATCAACCGAAGGAACAAAACATCATGGAAGAGAACGATAAACCCGAGCAAGAGGAGAAAGAGAAAGACGACCAACTGGAGGATCTGACTCCGGAGAAGGACCCGATGGGGGGAGCCCTGCTGAGCGGAGGCCCGCTGCCTAACGCACAAAAACGCGAAGTATCTTAATCAAGCAATCTCCCCTGCTGCCGCGAGCGGTCCAAGGCCGCGCGCGGCGCAGGGAGAGCCTGCCTCGCAAAAGGGCGCATTGTTGGCCGTCGGGTTTGCCGCCGCTCTCTTCGCGTGCGACGCCCAACGGCGATAGAGCGCCGTTTCGTAGGCGGGTGGTTAACGACCGTCAAGAGCGCTTTCCTAAGTACTTCTCGAGGAAATCGAGAATCGATTTGTAGGCGCGAATCTCGTTGTCCTTCTTCGTGAAGCCGTGCCCTTCGTTATCGAAGACGACGTAATCGACGACGCCATTCTTCTTCTTGATCGCATCGACGATCTCGTCCGATTCCGGTTTGATCACGCGCGGATCGTTTGCGCCTTGCAGGACGATGAGCGGCTTTGTGATTTTGTCGGCGTGAAAGAGCGGCGACGTCTCGCGCAAAAAATCGAGTTCCTTCTCCGGATCGCCAATCTCCGCGTAGAGCGACTGGCGTTGCGCTTCCCAATACGGCGGGATGCTCTGCAAAGTGCGCACCCAGTTCGAAACGCCGAAAAGATCGACACCTACGGCGAACTCCTCCGGCTGGAAGGTGAGCGCGGCCAGGACCATGTAGCCGCCGTACGACCCGCCCATAATCCCGATCTTCTCCGGGTCGACGTAGCCTAACGACTGCAAATACTTCTTCGCCTCGACACAATCCCAGAGCGGCTCGCGGCCGTGTTTGCGGTCGTCGGCCTTGAAAAATGTCTTTCCGTAGCCGCTCGACCCGCGGTTATTCACGTCGAGAATCGTGTAGCCGTGGTTGGCGAGATATTGCGCGTAGGCTTTATATTCGGTGCGCGCCTGGCCACCGGGCCCGCCGTGCACCAGGACGAGGGCCGGCGTCTTCTTCTGCCCGCTGGCGCCGTGCGGCTGGTAAAGAATCCCCGGAATCTCCAACCCATCGAAGGATTTGTAGCGGATTACCCGGACCTCGACGAGATCAGCGGGATCAATCTGTGGATTCAGACTGTTCGTTAGGCGCGTGGGCTTCTCCGAGGCAAGATCGTAAACGAAGAGATTCGCCGGGGAGCGTGAGCCGTTGTGATAAAAAGCCATGAGCCTTTCGCTCTCCGAGAAATTCACCCCCGTGATGTCGCCATCGGGGAGCGAGGGCAGTTCGACAGTTTTTCCGGTTGCCTCTTCCGTGACTTTGATCCCGGTGCGCGCGTCTTCGTTCGTCGCCACGACCCGATACTTTCCGTTCCGTGAGAAGTAGATTGCGGAAACATCCCAGGGCGCTTTTTCCACGACCTCGCGTTCGCCCGTGGCGATGTCGTAGCGCGCGATGTATTTGAATTCCGCGCCTTCGTCGGAGAGGAAATAGAGGTATTTTGAGGCGACGTCGAAGACCTGCGGCTGATTGTCGACCTCGCCATCGTGCGCCGTGATGTTCTTCATCTCCTGCTTCTCACGGTCGTAGAGATAAACGTCCGCGTCCGCCGTCGTCCGCCCCGGTTTGCCGAAGGCGAGGAAGCGCTTGTCGGCGGAGATATCGGCGAACTCGAAGCCGGTCTCGTCCTGGTAGATGAGCTGCGGCTTCAGATCCGCGATGCTCATCTCGAAAATGTCGAAGAACTTGGGATCCCGCTCGTTCGTCGAGATGAAGAACGACTTTTGATCCTTGCTCCAGCCAAGGAAGTTCGCCTTGGTCTTCTCGCCTGGGGTGAGGTCGCGCTCACTTCCATCCAGCTCGCGCAAGTAGAGGTGCTCGTTCTCGTTCCCGCCGGCGTCGTGTCGATAAAGAAACCGCGCGTCGGCGGGAAACGCCGTGGCGATGTAGGTGCTTTCCTTGGTTGAATTCGTCAGCTGCTTCGGCTCCCCACCTGCCACTGGGATGCTGTAGACATTGAAGATTCCGCTCTTGTTGCTGTGAAAGAGAACGGTCTTTTCATCGGCGGTGAGGCGCTGCCGCCGACCCGAGTCGTGTCCATGAACTGCTCGATCGTGTATTGCTTCACCGGTTTGCCCGGCTTGGGTGAGGCGCTGCTCTTCGCCTCCGGTGTCGCTTTGGTGAGCAACGCTTTGTCGGAAATATCCGGCCGCTCTTCGGGTGAGGGACGTTGCGCCAGCATCGTGGCTGGAAGAGAAAGAAAGAAGAGCCAGATGAAAAGACGAAATACGGTATTCATAATTTGGTTCCGTGAAGAGTTCATGACGCAGCTTGCTTACTAACTGAGTAGGCCCGGTTTGCCAACGTTCGCGATCTTGCGCATCGTTCGACGTGACGGATGCCGTTGATGCATACACGAATCAGATTTGTGAAGTCATTGTCGGCAAAACACAGGCTGTAAAGCTGGCGGTGGCGTGCTTGCTGGCCCGCGGTCATCTTCTCATCGAAGACATTCCCGGGGTCGGCAAGACGACCCTTTCGCAAGCGCTCGCCCGCTCGCTCGGGTTGAAATTCCAGCGCATTCAATTCACGAGTGACCTGCTCCCGGCGGATATTCTTGGAAATTCTATTTTCGACCGGGCAGAACAGCGCTTTGTCTTTCATCGCGGTCCGCTCTTTTCACAGTTGGTGCTGATCGATGAAGTGAATCGTGCGACTGCGAAGACGCAAAGCGCGCTTCTGGAAGCGATGGAGGAATATCATGTTTCCGCGGACGGCCTGACGCATGAATTGCCGCAGCCGTTCTTTGTCGTTGCGACGCAAAATCCGCAGCACCAAGTGGGAACCTTTCCTCTGCCCGAGTCGCAGCTCGACCGCTTTTTGATGCGGATTGAATTAGGTGTCCCGGACCGGCCGAGTGAGCGTGCCATGCTCCTGGGAATGGATCGCCGCGAGATGCTCAAGGAGCTGAAGCCGGTTTTGACCACGGAAACATTGCTCGAGATTCAGATAGCGGTGCGCAAGGTGCACGCGTCTGCCGCGTTGCTCGATTATCTGCAGGACCTTCTGGAAGCATCGCGGCAACGTCACAGCACGGGATTATCACCGCGCGCGGGATTGGCGTTGCTCCATGCAGCCCAAGCCTGGGCGTTGATGCACAGCCGCGAGATGGTGCTGCCCGAAGATATTCAGGCAGTCGGGATCGCGGTGATGGCGCATCGCCTCGGGCACGACATTCAGCAGCCGGGCCAGAGCGGTCGCACGCTCGCCGATGCCCTCTTGCACAGCGTGCCCGTGCCGTGAAACAGCGCGGCTGGATG
>JACCTI010000346.1 GCA_013812515.1 Chthoniobacterales bacterium | reverse complement strand
TGGAGGTCGCCTTTATAAACTTTCAACTTCCGATAAACAGCGCGCCCGAGCTTGTTGTGCGGGATCATGCCCCGGACGGCGCGCTCAACAAGTAGTTCCGGGTGCCGCGCGCGACGCGCCCGAGCGTTCTCGCTCTTGTGGCCGCCGACGAACCCCGAGAAGCTCATGTAGCTCTTCTGCTCCTCTTTCTTGCCGGTCAGGCGCACCTTCTCCGCATTGATCACAACGACGAAGTCGCCGGTGTCGACGTGCGTCGTGTAGATCACCTTTTCTTTCCCGCGAAGGAGGTTCGCCGCCTTCACTGCGACCTGACCGAGCACTTGGTCTTTCGCGTCAATGATCCACCACTTGCGTGGAACCTCGTTCGCTTTGGCGGAGAAAGTCTTCATTGGGCGGAAAGGGCACGGAAACTACGGACGACGTATCGGGGTGTCAACTGCTTGTATGGAACGGGCGTGCGTCTCGATGTCAGCGGGCTTATGAGCGCCTGAGCTGAAGTCGCGAACTCGAACGTCGCAGCGCAGCCGCCGCCGCGAAACGAAACGGCCGGCGGATGCCGAGAAGGTGCTGGCGCTGCTGCGAAATGGTCGCTGGTCATTTGATTTGTGAGGGCGTAATTTCGCCGCCCTCATGGCCAAGCAACCTGCTCCCACAGTCCGGACGGCGATCACGCCACGGCGCGAGGATGATTTCCCGGAGTGGTACCAGCAGGTCATCCGCGCCGCCGAGCTAGCCGAGCCGTCGGATGTGCGCGGCTGCATGGTGATCCGCCCCTGGGGCTACGCGATTTGGGAAAACATGCAGCGTCAGCTCGACGCGATGTTCAAGGCCACCGGCCACAAGAACGCTTACTTCCCGCTTTTCATCCCCTTGAGCTACTTCGAGAAGGAAGCGGCGCACGTGGAAGGCTTCGCGAAGGAATGCGCGGTCGTGACGCACAGCCGCCTGGAGGTAAACGCGGAAGGGAAGATGGTGCCGGCGAGTCCGCTGGCTGAGCCATTGGTCGTTAGGCCGACGTCGGAGACGATCATTGGCGCGAGCTACGCGAAATGGGTGCAGAGCTACCGTGATCTGCCAATCCTGGTCAATCAATGGGCAAACGTTGTCCGTTGGGAGATGCGTCCGCGTGTTTTTCTCCGCACAACCGAGTTTCTATGGCAGGAGGGACACACCGTGCACGAAACGGAAACGGAAGCCCGCGATGAGACGAAGCGCATGCTCGATGTTTACGAAGAGTTCGTCCGCGACCATCTCGCGATTCCGGTTTTCAGCGGGGAGAAGTCGGAGAGCGAGCGCTTTCCGGGAGCCGTCCAGACGCTGTGCATTGAGGCGATGGTGCAGGACCGGAAAGCCATCCAGGCGGGAACGTCACATTTCCTGGGGCAGAATTTCTCTCGTGCGAGCGGCATTCAATTTCAGACGCGCGACGGAAAGCAGGAGTTCGGATGGACCACGAGCTGGGGCATGAGCACGCGGCTCGTGGGGACCTTGATCATGGCGCATGCCGATGACGACGGGCTCGTCTTGCCGCCGCGCATCGCGCAGACGCATGTGGTCATCATTCCGATCAGTCCGAAGGAAGAGACGCGCGCGCCCGTCTGGGAAGCCGCCGATAAACTCGCCACGGAGCTACGCCGCCAAACCTGCTTCAACTTGCCAATCGAAGTGGAGGTCGACCGTCGCGATCTGGGCGGCGGAATTAAGAACTGGGAATGGATCAAGAAAGGTGTGCCCGTGCGCGTGGAGATCGGACCGCGCGATCTCGAATCGGGCCAGGTATCGGTCAGCCGCCGCGATCAGCCGGTGAAAAGTAAGCAGTTGGTAGCGGCGGCTGATTTAGCGGGTCGCGTGCCGGAGCTGCTGGAATCGATTCAGGCCAGTCTCCTGCAGCGCGCGCAGCAGTTCCGCGACGCAAACACGCGCGTCATCAATACGAAAGAAGAGTTCTACGATTTCTTTACCCCGCAAGAATTGGGCAAAGCGGAGATCCACGGGGGTTTCGCTCTCGCACATTGGTCGGGCTCACGCGAGATCGAGGAGCAGGTAAAAAGCGATCTGAAGGTGACGATTCGCTGCATCCCGTTCGCCCCTGCAAATGGAATGCCTAACGACTCAGGCATCTGTATTTTCAGCGGGGCGCCCAGCCCGCAACGCGTGGTCTGGGGAAAATCGTATTAGCTGTCACGGCACTGGTTCGGGGGCGATTGGTTGACGCGCTCGCCTGCGCTGTTTTATTTCTGCGTGCCTACTGAAATGAAATTATACAGCCGCGAATGGTGCTCCTGGTGCATCGACGCCAAAGAGTATCTGACCGAGCGCGGCTATCAGTTCACCGAGATCGATGTGGGCCAGGATCGTGACGCCTACCGGGAAATGACGAAACTGTCCGATCAGACCTATGTGCCGACGCTCGTGGCCGGCGATGAAGTGCTTGCAAACTTTGACACCGACCAGTTGGAAAAGTTCTTAAGCGAGCACGGAATCAAGCCTTGATGCTGTTCGGTATATTCATCACGCTGGGCGTGGCTGTGCTCAGCATTGGTCTGCGCAGCTATCAAACCCCGTTCACCCAGAAGGCCGGCGCGCTCGGGATTCTTTTTGCCACGTTCCTGGCCGTTTATTTTGTAAGCGGGAGCTGGATTTTCGGCATCGTCGGGGCGCTCGCCTGGCTGTTCCTTCCCTGGCTGGAAATTCTGACTCGCATCCGCGCCCTGCGTCTACCCAAAGAAAAAACGCTGCGCCCGAAAAGTCCGCCTTCCTCAGAAGTGTTCCCGACGTTGAATGAGATCACGCACGAGATCGAAAACGCGGGTTTCCTTCATGTGAACGATGCGGGCTGGGATTGGGAGGATTACCGCCAGTTTTTCCGCCTCTTCTACAAAGAAGAAGATCGCGCGCAGGCGACGATCTGCCTAAACGAGCAGAATGATCTCTCGTTCTACTACCTCCGAATTTCATCCCGCGCGCGCGACGGCATTATCTGGACGACGTGGAACTATCCGCTCTCGTACGGATTGAAGCTAACACCGCAATTTCGGATCAATCGGCAGCGGCCGGACCAATCATTTTGGCAGCTCTACCAAAGCCACAAGGAATATCTCCGGCTCCAGCAGGTGGAGACCAGCGTGATCGATCCGATGGACGAAGAACAGATCCAGACCGAGATCGAAAATGATCTCCGTGAGCAGATCGCTCACAACATCAAGCAGGGTGTGCTCATGCCGGCGGATGGGGGCGAGGTGAAGTATTCATGGCGCGGGATGCTCTACCTTTGGTGCCAGTTCCTGCTCGATCTCGTGCGGTTGTAGCAGTTTTGTAGAGGTGCTTGTGAAGATGTCGGCATCAGCGCCGACGGCCAGATAGCCATTATCAAGCACCTGCCCCTCGCTTGACGCATCATTGGGGGGAAACCAAATCGGCGCTTGGCACAAGCACCTCTACACTTTCATCACTTCGGCCTCTTTCCGGTCGAAGTGATCGTCCACCGACTTGACAAAACGGTCGGTGAGCTTTTGCACATCGGCCTCCAGGTCGCGCAGACCGTCTTCTGTCAGTTCGCCGGAATTCTTCAGCTTCTTTGCGTCGTCAATCGCGGTGCGGCGATTTCCGCGGACACGCACGCGCGCTTCTTCGGCCATCTGCCGGAGCGATCTGACAAGATCTTTGCGGCGCTCTTCCGAAAGCTCGGGAATCGGCAAGCGAATGATTTTCCCATCGACCAACGGCTGAATCCCGACTTTCGATTCTTTCAATGCTTTCTCGATGTCTTTCATGGTCGAAGCATCAAACGGCTGCACCACGAGCAGGCGCGGCTCCGGCGTCGTGATGAGCGCGAGCTGCTTCAGTTTCATGGCTGAGCCGTACGCTTCGACGTCCACATTCTCGACCAAGGCCGGCGACGCTTTCCCTGTGCGGACGGCGGAGAATTCGTGAATCATGTAATCGACGCTTTTCTCCATCGTCTCCTCGGCTTCAAACAGGATTTCTTCGGCGCTCATGGTGCTCGCAATGAAGCGGGCGCTGCGGCAATGGCAATCGAGAATTCGCCGCCGTCTCGCGCTATTCCGAGACCGTGGTGCCGATCTTTCTCCCTAGAACGATGTCGGTGAAGTTAGTCGGCGTATTCATGTCAAAAACGATGATCGGGATCTTGTTGTCCATGCAAAGGCTGAACGCGGTCGAGTCCATGATCTGGAGCCGCTTGCTGAGCGCGTCGGTGTAAGTGATGCGCTCGAAACGTTTCGCGCCCGAGTTCGTGTTCGGATCAGAATCATAAATGCCGTCGACCTTCGTTGCCTTTAGGATGACATCGGCGCGGATTTCGCTCGCCCGGAGCGCAGCCGTCGTGTCGGTGGAGAAGTAAGGATTGCCTGTCCCGGCAACGAAGATCACGATCCGTCCGACTTCGAGATGACGGATGGCGCGGCCAAGAATGAATGGTTCGGCCACATTCTGCATTTCGATCGCGGTTTGCACGCGCGTTTCCACCCCGAGCTCATCGAGCCCTGCCTTGAGGGCGAGGCCGTTGATAACGGTCGCCAGCATCCCCATGTAATCCGCCGTTGTGCGGTCCATTCCGCGATGACTGGCGGACAAACCGCGCCAGATATTCCCTCCCCCCACCACCACGGAAGTCTGTACGCCGAGGTCGCGCACGTCTTTGATGCAGTGCGCGATGTCGCGCACGATTTGCGGGGAAATGTTCTCGCGCGAACCGGGTTCACGTAAAGCTTCGCCGCTAAGTTTGATGACGATGCGTTTAAATACCGGCGCGGGTGCTTGGCTCTCCATGGGCGGCAACCATCAACCAGAACGGTGAAACTTGGGAAGGAAAATGCTCGACTAGGCTGGGGAGGAGAATCTTGCTCCCACAATCCACGGATGACCCCGAACGAATTCGGCCGCACTCGTTCGCTTTTTGCCTTCGAGTTGGACGTCCCCCAATCGAAGCAAACCGGCTGATGCCGCAACCAGAATGCCGTTCCGGTCCGCCGCAACAATCTGGCCCGACGGCTGCGTTTCACCGGGCGCGAGCGCTGCGCTGAAGATCTTGAGCTTGCGCTGGTGCCCCCTCTCATCAGCTACCAGCGTGTAAGTGCCGGGCCAGGGATCGAACGCGCGGATCCGTCGCTCGATCTGCTCCGCCGATTCACTCCAATCGATGCACCCATGCTGCCGCTCCAGTTTCGGCGCATAGGTGGCTTCGGCGGAATTCTGCGGAATGCGAGGAGCCGTTCCTTGGTGCAGCATCTTTAGCGCATCCTTCAGCGCGGCGGGTGCAATTTCGGCGAGACGATCTTGCAGCGATCCGCCCGTTTCGTCCGTGGCTATCGGGATGATGGACTGCAACAGCAGATCGCCCGTATCGAGCCCTTCATCCATGTACATCACGGTGATTCCAGTCTCGGAATCGCCGCTCGTGATTGCTGCCTGGATTGGCGCCGCTCCGCGATGACGCGGCAGGAGCGAGGCGTGCAAATTGAGACAGGCAATCGCCGGAATTTCAAGCAGACTGCGAGGCAGAATCTGTCCGTATGCCATCACGACCACCAGGTCAGGAACCAGCGCGCGGATCGCAGCGACGCCTTCCGCCTGCTTGATCCGTTCGGGTTGCAAGATCGGAATGGACGAACCCTCCAGCGCCGATTTGATCGGCGGCGCCTGAATCAGCTGAGCGCGTCCGACGGGCCTGTCGGGCTGCGTCACAACGCCGACGAGTTCTTCTTCGTCCGATTGGAGCAAAAACCGGAGCGTCGGCACGCCGATCTCGCCCGTGCCGATAAAAACGACGCGCATTGCGCGCTAAAGCTGGATGGCTGGGGCGGGAGCAGCGCGGCGGGGTCGCCGCTTCGCCATGCGCTGTGCCATCAACTTCTCCCCAGCCGTAATCTCGCGCGAACCAACCGAGGAAGCGCAGCCGGTGCAGAGGTAATCGTAGAGTTCTTTATCCGGCAAGATCAACAACAGCCGTTCGCGGACCGGCATCGCCGTTTTGCATTTCTCGCAATAAAGACTGGATGCCGTGAAGTTCTCAAATTGTTGCTGGCTCATGCTGCCCGTTGACTCCGTTTACGCTCTCCAGGATGTGCAGCAAAACTTTCGCTGGGGGCTGGGTCGCGTCAATGCAAGTGATCCGATCCTCTCCGTAATACCCGAGCACGGGTTTCGATTCCTCTTCGTAGGTTGCAAGGCGGCGTTTGATGACTTCTTCGTTCGCATCGTCCAGACGGTTGTCTTTGAGCGCACGCTTTTTCAAGCGAGTAAAAAGGGCGTCCCGATTCGGGCAGGAGAGGTGGAACACTTTTTCGACCTCGATCAGGTCGTCCATGATTTGCGCCTGGCCAACATTCCGCGGGATGCCATCGAGCACGAGTGTGTCGATATCGGGTTTGAATTCGTGACCGTCGACCGCCGCGTCGATGCGCGCTTTCCAGAGCTCAACCGTGATCTCATTCGGAACGAGCCAGCCCTTGCTCGAGTATTCCAGAAAGGCGGCTCCTACCTTTGTGCGCGTATCTATTGAGCGGAAAACGTCGCCGCAGGCGCAATGAAAATAACGCGGAATCGTGCCCAGGGTTTTACCTTGCGTGCCTTTGCCGCTGCCAGGCGCGCCGAAGAGAAGGTAGGTTTTATATTTCATGCGTTAAATGGTTATAGCGCAATCTTCACCGCGTCGGCAACATTCTCGTTAGGCCGGGAACGTAGCTCGCCGGAGGACTGATACGACGAGCTCGCGAAGAGCAAGCAACAGGTAAGGATCCCTGCTATTCAGCCGCGCCGACGGGCTCGACATTCACGCGGCGCCCGGCGCGGTCGAACTTCACCCGGCCATCGGTGAGCGCAAAAATCGTGTAATCGCGACCAAGACCAACGTTCTTACCCGGGAGAAACTTCGTCCCGCGCTGGCGAATGATGATGTTCCCCGCGACGACCGTCTCGCTTCCGAACTTTTTCACACCCAATCGCTTGCTGACGCTGTCGCGCCCATTCTTAACGCTGCCTTGTCCCTTTTTATGCGCCATGAGAAGAGGTTGGTGGTTGAGAGTTGATGATTGAGGGGCGGAGCAGCCTACTTCGTCTTGGCTTCGCTTTTCGTGCTCAGGCTAATCCCGGTAATCTTGATGCGGGTCAATTTCCGGCGGTGACCGACGGTGCGGTGATACCCTTTCCGCCGACGGTACTTGAACGCGATGACCTTCTTGTCCTTCCGCTGTTCCATTACCTCGCCCGTGACGGTGGCCCCTTCAATGAGTGGCGTGCCGTGAGTGAGGTTCTCCCCGTCGCCGTGAAAAAGGACATCGGCGAAGAGGCTTTCCTTGCCGATTTCAGAGTCGAGGAAGTCGACATCAATGATGTCACCCTCGGCAACGCGGTGTTGTCTGCCGCCCGTCTTAATGATTGCGAAAGCCATGGCTTGGGAAAAGTCGGCAAAAGTCACATGGCCCGGCGATTCTGACAAGGGGAAAGTCAGGCATGTGCGTAGACAATCGAGGAGGCTGCTGGCAGAATTCGTTCGTGAAACCACGCATTCGAGCCTTGCTTGAAGCGACTCCATTCGAACCATTCATCATCAGACTGGCCGACGGGAGAGAGTATCGCATCGATCATCCCGATTTCGTGTTAGCGGCCTCCAGCGATATTCCGCAAATCACGATCGAAGAAGAAGACGGCACCCAGCACTGGCTCTCATCACTGCTCGTCACCAGCGTCGAGCGAAGCGGAGGCAATGCGAACGGTGCGGCCAGCCTTGGCTGAAATGACCAGCGTAATCTCGCCCTTGGCCGGATGAGCTTCGTAGTGTGCGAGTAACTCCGCGGGCGTGCCGCGCCGAAACTCCTCGAACTTCTTCGTCAGCTCGCGCGCAACGCAAAGCTGACGTTCGGGCATGATCCCGGCGCAGGTGCGGAGCGTTTTGTTGATTCGATAGGGGGATTCGAAGAAGACCGAAGTCTCCCCACGCTCTGCCGCAACGCGAAGTTCCCGCTCGCGGCCGCCGCTTTTCACCGGGAGAAAGCCGCAATAGCAGAACCGATCGAGAGCAAACCCGGAGCCGACGAGCGCCGTGAGAACCGCGGACGCACCGGGAATGATCGTGTAGCCGAGTCCCTGTTCGATGCACGCCCGGATGAGCCGTCCGCCTGGATCGGAGAGACTGGGCATGCCGGCGTCCGTAATCAACGCAACATTTTCTCCAGCGGCGAGCCGTTCAGAAAGCTCCTCGGTTCGCTTTGCCTCGTTGTGTTGATGATAACTGATGAGCGGCTTCCGGATCTCGAAGTGCCGAAGCAAATTGCCGGAATGTCGCGTGTCCTCGGCCGCAATCAGATCAGCGGACTTTAACGCGTCGAGTGCGCGCAACGTGATGTCATCGAGATTTCCAATCGGCGTGCCGATGACATAAAGCATTCGGCAGCATGCAATGAGAGGTGTCCTTGCGCTATCGCTTTGGGCGAGCGTTTTGCTGTATTCCATGCGGTAGGGAACGCTGAATGGCGCCTCGGTGCAGATCCCTTGACCTTCGACAAGGGAGGACTCACCGCATATGCATAGCGAGGTGCCAAAGGTCTCGAGAAAGACGGTTTCCGATTCTTCTTCTATAGAATGAACATGCACCGATCCATGTCACGTTCGGTATGGCGGCGGCGAAGCGGTGTTCGAGATTAGCCAAAAGGTGCAACTTCCGCGAATCAGTCGGCCTCAGGGTCAACGAACTGGCCAAGGCACAGATGTTGGCCGAGGAGCACCGAGTGCTTATAATCCAGAAGTGCCATGAGCACCTTGCTGGATTCGGCACGCGACGCGCTGTTCTCAGACGGGGAGATTATCGTTTCGATGGCAGGCGGCACTGAAATCCGTTTTCCCGTCGCGGAAAATCCCCGACTGGCGCGCGGCTTTTCGGAACAGCTGAACCATATCGAAATCCCCCCCTTGGTTTGCACTGGCCCGACTTGAACGAGGATCTGTCGATCCAAGGCCTGCTCAAGAGACCACGGGCAATCTCACTGATCGACTCGTCGCCCGTTTTCTAGCGTTTACCACTTTCCAGGAGGGTCTGGTTGCGTTCGAGGTTCTGACGCCGAACTCCGCGCGATAAGTCGGCGTGAACTCCGCAGCGAAGCGGCAACGCGCGACATTTTGCGCGACGCGCAGCAGGAGCGTTGCAGAAATAACCCGAGCCGCCAACTTTGCGCCGCGTCGCACCCCGGAGGAATGGTGGATCGATCTGGTCTAAACAGCCACCCTGTTTGGTTTCTGGCGGGTGATTCTTTAGCGCCGCCGTGTGGGGCAAGATGTATTCGACAGCAAACTCGGGCCCACAAAACTGTCTGATTTATGGGAGATGGTCCAGATCGTTTAGGTCTTGATTACGGCCCGCAGCCCGCTTGTTAGTTTTCAGGTCTTCGAGGCTGATGATATCCACCGGTATCCCATCCACTTCCTCTGTGCTCCGACGCAGGTAACATTCCGCGAAATCAACGCCGTCTATCGACGTGAGGATTTCCAGCCGGACAGGCGGAATACCCATCCGCACTACATGCCCGGGCTCCTAGGACAGTTCAGGCCGGAGCGCCGCTACATCGAAACCGAACTCGCGCAAAGTTTTCACGAGTCGGACGCCATTCTCCTCGTGGATCGCGACCCAGATATCGAGATCGCCGGTGGCGCGCGGATAGCCGTAGTGCCCGACGGCGTATCCGCCAACGAGCAGATACTCAATCCTCGCCGAGCGCAGCAACCGTAAGAACTCTTTGAAGTCGGGCGCGAGCCGGATCGTAGCCATACATCATCTGCCGCAAAAGCTCGATCGCTTCCCAACGCTCCTCGGGCAATTTGCTCAGCCAGTATTCTTTTTCATCGCACTCACCGAGCGCGAGGACGGAGAAATGGCTACGGTCCAGTTTCGTCTCATCCAGATTCGACACGGCCCTTTAGCTTATCGGACACGTGTGCTATTTGCGACCGCGAACTCCGCTCGATACTTTGGCGTGGTTTCGGGCGCGAAGCCGTGGCGCATAATGTTTTCGGTCACGACGCGCGGGACGAGGAAGTTCAGCAGGTAATCGGAGCCGCCGGCTTTCGTGCCGCCACCACTCATCTTGAAGCCGCCGAATGGATGGCGGCCAACCACTGCGCCGGTGCAGGAGCGATTGATGTAAACGTTGCCCGCTTCCATCTCCGCTTTGACGCGCTCAATATTCGCGGGACTCCGCGAAAAGAAGCCAGCGGTCAGCGCGTATTCAGTGCTGTTCGCGATCTCGATGGCATGAGCGAGGTCGCGCGCTTTCAAGACGCTGAGCACCGGGCCGAAGATCTCGCTCTTCGCCAGTTTCGAATCGACCTTCACGTCCGTGAAGATCGTCGGCGGGATGAAGTAACCTTGAGGCGGTAGATCCTTCGCCTGATAAGCGAGCGTCGCTTCGGTCATGCCTTGCGAAATTCGCTCCTGAATTCGCTGGTAGGACTTTTCATCGATCACAGGGCCAACCGTGATCCCCGGCGTCTCCGGATTTCCCACCCGCAAGCTCGCGGTCGCGGCGATGAGCCGTTCCAGCACGCGATCATAATTTGCTTCGAGCACGATCAAGCGTGAGCAGGCGGAGCATTTTTGACCTTGATAGCCGAAGGCGGAGTAAACGGTATCGATGATCGCTTCATCGAGATCGGCGTCGGAATCGACGATGACCCCGTTCTTCCCGCCCATTTCACAGACGACGCGCTTCAATTCGCGCTGGCCGGGCCGGGTTCTCCCGGCTGATTCCCAAATTCTCAAACCGACTTCGCGCGAGCCGGTGAAGGCGATCATCTCTACGTCCGGGTGATCGACGAGATGCGCGCCGATGACTGAGCCATGGCCCGGGAGGAAATTAAGGACGCCGGGTGGCACACCAGCTTCCTCAAACATTTCCATGAGCAGCGCACCGGTGACCGCGGATGGCTCGGCCGGCTTCATAATAACGGTGTTGCCGGTGACGATCGCGGCCGACACCATTCCGCACATGATGGCAATCGGAAAATTCCACGGCGCAACCACGAGCGCGACACCGCGGGGCCAGTAGTGCTGATAGCTTTCTTCGCCAAGGACGTGCTGGGTGAGCTTCGGCCGGCCCATGATCCGCATCTGCTGCGCGTAAAAGAGCAGGAAATCGATCGCCTCGCGGATGTCGCCATCAGCTTCCGCCCAGGGTTTGCCTACTTCGTAAACTTCAACCGCGGAGAGTTCGAAGCGGCGGCGATCCATGATCGCCGCGACGCGCTCCAGCAATTGCGCGCGATGATCGACGCTCACGCGGCACCAATTTTTGAAAGCGTCGCGCGCCGCCTTGACCGCTGCTTCGGCTTCCGGGATGCCGGCTTCAGCGACCTGGCCGACGATCTCCGTCGGCATGCTTGGGTTCAGTGATGGGATGAACTTCCCGGTCGTGACCTTCTGGCCGTTGATGACGAGCGGATATTGCTGGCCGAAGCGGGCGCGGACTTCGCGCAAGGCGGTGCGCATTCGCTCTTGCGTCTCCTTGTGAACGAAGTTTGCGAGCGGCGCGTTTTCGTACGTGTCGCCGGGAGGCGTGTCGCGCGAAGCGGCGCCGTTCCGCGAATGATCGGAATGACCATCGAGATATAGCCGTCCGTCCGGCTCCACTTCTTCGACTCCGCGCACCCGATGGGAAACGAGCGATGATGGGTCACGCAGGAGCTGCGCAGCCGAAGCGTTATCGGAAAACTTCGCGCGCAAGAACCCTTCGTTCGACGTGTTCTCGAGCAAGCGCCGGACGAGATATGCCATGCCGGGGAGCAACTCGCCGACCGGGCAGTATTCGCGCACGCGATAGCCCGTCTCGACGAGCGCGCGCTTGACCGGCCCAGCCATCCCGTAGAGGAGCTGAAACTCGAACCGGCTCTGGTCGATGCCCATCTGCTCCGCGAGCGCTTGGGCGTACGCGATGCTTCGGACGTTATGCGAGCCGAACGCGGCCGTGACGATGTCTTCGTTCTCGAGCAGGACGCGCGTGCAAACCTCGAAATTTTCGTCGCTCTCCGGCTTCTGAAGCCAGACCGGACAAGGCCAGCCGTTCTGCGCGGCCTTGATCTTCTCGTAATCCCAGTAGGCCCCCTTCACGAGCCGGATTGTGAAACGGGTGCCACGCTCGCGAGCCCAGGCGATCAAGTCGCGCAGGTCCTTCTCCGCATCCCGCAGGTAGGCTTGCACGACAATGCCCGCGTGCGGCCAATCCTTAAACTCCGCTTCGGTGAAGAGACGTTTGAAGAGCTCCAGGGTGGAGTTCTTATGCGCGTAGCTCTCCATATCGAAATTCACGAAGGCTCCGAGCTCGCGCGCGCGTCGCAGAATCGGGCGCAGCTTCGGCGCGAGATGCTCGATCGCGTCCTCTGGATCCGCCGGGTTCATTTGCGAGTAGAGCGCCGAGATTTTGACCGAGAGGTTCACGACCGGGAACAGTTCGGCGTTTCGGCCGAGCGGATCGGTCCAGCCTCTGGTCTGCGCCGCGAGTCCTTCCAGTAACTCCAGGCAACGAACGCCGTACTCGTGCGCCTCCTGTTCGCTCACGACCGCTTCGCCTAACAAGTCAACGGTAAACCCAATGCGGTTCTTGCGTCCTTTGCGCAGGGTCTTCATCGCGTCTTCCGGGTTCCGGCCCGAGATGAACTGCCGCGCCATGCCGGAGACGTTCCAGCGCAGAACCCAGCTCGAGAACCAGGGCGCGATCTTCGCCGCGCGCACGCCGGTTTGCAGGAGCGGCGCGAAGCCGTTGCGCATCTCGCGGAAATATTCGTCGAGATGGCGAACGATCTCCCCCGAATGCTGGAGCGATGCGAGCACGTCTACGAAGCGGAACATCTGCACCTTGAATGTTTCGTCTCGCATCGAGAGCGCCATCATGCGCTGATAAAAACCGGCCTTGCTGAAAATGGATTCAGGGTGGCGATCAACCAGATCGAAAATCTGCTCGCCACGCCGCTCGGTTGCCGTTTGCAGAGGACTCATGCGGCGATCTTACTGCGGGGCTCCGCATTCGGCAAAGGCCATCCCCGCGCCTCGCGCACAGATATGCCGCGCAGCAGGCGATCAGCCGAAACTCCGCTTCCGAGGTGATTAGTGACACGGGTGATTCGTTATCAAGAATGAATCAGGAGACGGTGAGCAGGGCGCGATGGGCTATATGCTCCTTTGGCTTTTTGGGCATTCCGCTTCCCGTTCTCCTCCTGTTCTTTCTCCTGCGTGGTTGCACAAAGGGTGGAGGAGCAGCTAGAGGCGGTTCATTGCGCGCCGTGTAGAGGCGTTTGTGCCAAACGCCTTTCCGGGCATAAAGTCCGTCCCGTTACTCCTTTGGGCCGCCGAAATACTCCGGCGCTTGACGCAAGCGCCTCTACAATCCCGCATGGCACATCGATTCGAACTGGCGAGCGATAACACAGCGGGAATGGCTCCCGAAGCGTGGCGTGCTCTCGAAGAGGCCAACGCCGGAGTCGAGGCCTCTTACGGGGAGGACAAGTGGACGCGGCGCGTCTGCGATCTGGTGCGCGAATTATTCGAGACCGACTGCGAAGTCTTCATTGTCTTCAATGGCACGGCGGCGAATGGACTCGCGCTCGCGCAACTCTGCCGGCCGTTTCACAGCGTCGTTTGTCATGAGCACTCGCACATCGAAATGGACGAATGCGGCGGTCCGGAGTTTCTCTCGGGCGGATCGAAGTTGCTGCCGGTTCCTGGCGCAAACGGGAAGCTCAACCTGGATAACATGGAAGCGACGCTGCTGAAGCAGCGTGAGCTGCATTCGCCGAAGCCGCGGGTCATCAGCGTCACGCAATCAACGGAGCTGGGGACGGTCTACACGCGCGATGAGCTCGGCGTCCTCGCGGAGTTTGCGCGCGCGCGTTCGCTCTTTTTCCACATGGATGGGGCGCGCTTCGCGAATGCGATTGCCTCGTTAGGCTGCGCGCCCAAGGAGATCACATGGCAGCTTGGACTAGATGTTCTTTGCTTCGGCGGAACGAAAAACGGCACGAGTGGCGGAGAGCTGGTGGTCTTCTTCCAAAAGGAACTGGCGCAGGAGTTCGACTACCGCGCGAAACAGGCCGGACAGCTCGCTTCGAAGATGCGGTTTCTGGCCGCACCGTGGGCCGCGCTGCTAAGGGATGGTGCCTGGCTCCGGAATGCGCAGCAGGCGAATGAGTCCGCCGCCTATCTCATGGCGAAGCTGCGCGAAAACGCGAATTTCGAGCCGGCATTCGCGCGCGAAGCGAATGCGATCTTTTTGCGCATGCCGGAGCAGCTCGTTAGGCAACTGCACGCGCGTGGCTGGCACTTCTACAAGTTCCTCGAACCCGACATCTATCGGCTGATGTGTTCCTGGGCGGTGCAACGCAGCACGCTCGATGCATTTGTCGGGGATGTGAAAGCGCTGCAGGAGGTGTAGACATAGAGATGCGCAGAATCGTGGTTCTCGTTTGCGTCGCGGCTGCTCTTTCCGCTTCGCACGCAGCTCCAGAACCCACTGACCTTACGCCGAACGCGCAAATTACGGAAACGTTGCGCGAGATTTCGCCAAAGAATATCGAAGCGACAGTCCGCAAGCTGGTGAGCTTCGGCACGCGTCACACGCTTTCGGATGCAAGGACTGAGACGCGCGGCATCGGCGCGGCGCGGCGCTGGATTCAATCTGAATTCGACATCATCGGCAGTTCGCACGCGGAAGATGGCACGATCGACAATAAGCATGTGCGATTGTTCGCCGAAGGTGTGCCGCCGTTGCGCCAACTGACTGATTCCATGCGCACGACCCTTCAGACCGGCGGCGAGAACAGCCCGGCCCGGGAGCTGGCCCGTTTCATCAAGACGACGGCGGAAAAACATGTCAGCGGAATGACGGTAAACATCGTCTATCGGCGTGATCGTTATCTTCGCGGTGGCGATCACTCGCCCTTCCTCGACGCAGGCTTTCCGGCCGTGCGGTTGACTGAGCCTAACGAGGACTTCCGGCATCAACATCAGGATCTTCGCGAGCGAGAACGGCGTGCAGATGGGTGATCTGCCGGAGTTCTGCGACTTCGAATACATCGCGAACGTCGCTCGCGTGAATGCCGCAGCCCTGGGCTCGCTCGCGCTCGCGCCCGCTGTTCCGCAGGACGTAAAAGTCGAAATCAAGGAGCTCACGAACAGCACGACCTTGG
>JACCTI010000335.1 GCA_013812515.1 Chthoniobacterales bacterium | reverse complement strand
TCGGCATCGAGCCGCTGGACCATGTTTGTCACGCTCGCCTGGGAAATGCCGAGGCTCGTCGCGATGTCGACGACGCGGGCGTAGCCCTTGGTGTTGATCAACTCCAGAATGCGCTCAAGGTAATCCTCGACCGCGGAAGAAGTGCCGAGCGCCGAGGGAGCTTTACCGGCCATATACAACGGCTCCATCCGGCGGCGATAGTTGCCGGACTTGTCGCGCGCGCCAGCGCCCGATCAAACCGTCCCGCGGACTGAAAATCCACGCCAGCATGAAAAGCACCATGCCCATCACGACCATGGCCGCGGCCATCGAGCACTCGAGCCAAATCGACAGATGGATTCCAAGCAGCGAACTGAGGGCCCCATGAGCGACACTCAGAAGCAGGACAGCAGGCAGTCGATGTGAAAGCAGAGAGGCGGTTGCGCCGGGCAAAATCAGCATCGCAATGACGAGGATGGCGCCGACCGATTCAAACGCGCTCACGACCACGACCGACAACATCGACATTAGTGCGTAGTGCATCACGCCGGCGTTGATGCCGAGCGAGGCGGCCAGCCCGGGATCGAATGAGCTAACGAGCAGCTCCTTGTAGAAGATCACAATAAGAATCGCGGTGACGAGGGCCACGAGGCCCATCCGCAAGACCGGTTCGGGGGCGAGAGAGATGCTTCCGATTTGGACGAGCGGCGCCAAAGGCACGAAAGCGATCTCGCCATAAAGGACGCACTCCTGATCGAGGTCGACTTTGTCCGCGTAGAGACTGATCAGGATGACGCCGATCGCGAAAAGAGTGGAAAACGCAATCCCGATCGCGGCGTCCTGTTTTACGCGCGATTTTTTGTGGATCACTTCAATGATGACCGTGGTGAGAATGCCGGCAGCGAGCGCGCCGACGAACATCACCGGGGTGCTGCGGCTATTGGCGAGGAGGAAGGCAATCGCGATGCCCGGCAGGATGCTGTGGCTAATGGCGTCGCCCACCAATGCCATTCGCCGCAGGATCAGATAATTGCCGATAAGTCCGCACGACGCGGCGACAAAGAACCCCATGAGCGCAATCCAAATGAAACTGCCGGTGCCCTCCGTCCACGGCGCGACGAAGACGCGTTGGAAGTCGAAGCTCGGGATAAAATTGTTCATGCCCGTCGACCGGTGACCGCCGGATAAATGTCTTCGAGGCCCGGGATCAGGCGACCGTGCGGATCGCGATTTGCAAACTGCAAACGCCGCTCGATTTCGCGCACGGTTTCGGTCCCGATCACGTGCTCGATTTTGTCCGCATCTTCATGCACGTGATCCGCCGCGAACTGCACCGCATTAGTCAGATAAAGTTCCCAAAGCCGATGGTTCCGAACGATCTCGCAGGCGCGCTGCCAGCCCGTGGGCGTGAAGAAGACGACGTTCCCTTCCTCTCCGCGCGTGACTAATCCGTGGCGGCTCAGCTCCAGGGTCCCGGCGCGCGCTTCCTCGATGCTTTCATGGCGAAACTCAGCGAGCTCCCGTAGCGCGACATCTTCGCCACGGAACTCGCGTTCTTCGAGGATGCGGTAGATCGATTTCAAGCTGTTCTCGCGATTGATACGGCCTGCGCGGGAACGGCGTTTCCACCAGCGGGCCAGGACGCCGTGCTGCGGCCCGAAGAGAAATGCGCCGAGAAAGACCGCGCTTGCGCCGAGGACCATGAAAGGCCCGGTCGGAAGATTGTTGCCGAGGAACGAGGTGAACGCGCCGATCGCGCCGGCCAGCATCCCGAACAACGCGGCCAGGAGCAGCATGCGATGCATTCGATCGGTCAGTAAATACGCGGCGGCAGCTGGCGTGATGAGCATCGCTGAGACCAGCACAACGCCGACCGCCTGGAGCGCGACGACGATCGCGAACGCGAGCAGCAGCATGATCCCGTGATGAATCAGCTGGGTTGGGAACCCCGCGGCGCGCGCGAAATCAACGTCGAAGCTGGTGACCAAACATTCTTTGTAAAATAAGGCGATGGCCGCGACCGAAAGCACAGTCACGAGCAACATCAGCCGGACGTCGCCCGCGCTGATCGCAGCCGCCTGACCGAAGAGAAACTTATCGATCCCGCTTTTGTTTCCGGTCGGCAAGCGCTGGATCATGGTCACCAGACAAATTCCCACGGCAAAAAAGGAGGCAAGGACCAAACCGAGCGCGGCGTCTTCTTTGAGCCGCGTTGTCTGTTTAATCAGGCCGACAACCGCCGTCCCAATCAATCCAGCGATGGTGGCGCCGACAAAGATCGCCACCGGATCCTTCGTTTGACCCCAAAGAAAGCCGAGCGCGACACCTGGAAGAACTGCGTGCGAAAGCGCATCACCGACCAGGGCCATTTTCCGCACGACGATGAAGCTGCCGAGTAATCCGCAGGTAATGCCGAGGAGGACCGACCCGACCAGGGCGTAGCGAAGCGAAGGGTCTTGGAAAGTGAAGAACCTCAGCGCCTGCTCGCCCAGATTTGTGGTCGAGATGTCGCTGATCTTTGCGGCCTGCGCCGGGACGGCGGCCAGCAGAGACGCCGTAATTAAAGCCAGGCTTCTCACGGCAGAATGCGCTGCTCTTTAACCGCCTCTGCGACATCCGACAAAATCGTCAAGCGTCCGCCATAGGTCGTTTGCAAAAGTTCGTTCGTGAACACTTCGCTCGTTGGGCCGAAGGCGACGAGACGCATGTTCAATAGAATGAGCATGTCGAAATACTCGCGCGCTGTCGGGAGATCGTGATGGACCACAAGCATCGTCTTGCCCCGCTCACGCAACTCATGGAGCAACGTAATGATCGCGGACTCGGTCGCGGCGTCTACGCCGGAGAAGGGTTCATCCATGAAATATAGGTCGCTCTCCTGCGCGAGCGCTCGCGCCAGGAAAACGCGCTGTTGCTGGCCGCCCGAAAGGTTCGAAATCTGCCGGTTCGCGAATGGCAACATGTGGACCTTCCCGAGACAGGCGCGGGCGATTTCGCGATCCTCTTTTGTCGGCCGTTTGATCAGTCCGAGGCGGCCGTAGCGTCCCATCAGGACCACGTCCATGACGCTGACCGGAAAGTCCCAATCGACCGATTCACGCTGTGGGACGTAGCCAATCCGTTGCAGGCTCTTCCTTAAAGGCTGACCGAAGATCTTTACCCAGCCACTGCTGATCGGGACAAGGCCCATGACCGCCTTGATCAAGGTTGATTTACCGGCACCGTTTGGCCCGACAATGCCGATCAGCTTTCCGCGTGGCACCTGAAGATCGATGCCCCAAAGAACCGGCTTCTTGTGATAGGCGACCGTGAGATCGTGGATTTCGAGCGCGGGTGTGGAGTCGTGCATGGTCAAAAACGCCAGGAAACGCCGACGAAAGGGTT
>JACCTI010000307.1 GCA_013812515.1 Chthoniobacterales bacterium | reverse complement strand
GCGTGTTCGTCGTCACCCGCATGAGCCAGCATCCGGAAGGCTTCGCCGAAACGCTGCGGAAGCTGGTGCGAGCAACCCATCCCGAGCTCGCCTTCGATAACATCCGCTCCATGGATACGCGCATTGCCGAGAGCCTGATCGCGCGTCGCTCGCCCGCGCTGCTCGCGGGAATCTTCGCGGGCGTCGCGCTGCTCCTCGCGGCCATCGGAACGTACGGCGTGCTGAGTTACGCCGTCGCGCAACGCACGCGTGAGATCGGCATTCGCATGGCGCTCGGCGCACAACGCGGTCAGATCGGTGCGCAATTCCTCTCGTTAGGCCTGCGCCTTCTCGCCGCCGGAACCATCCTCGGTTTGATTGGCGCGATCGGCGCCGGGCGCGCGATGCAGAGCATTCTTTTCGCTGTGCCGACACTCCACCTCGCCACGTTCGCGGGGACCGCTGCTTTGATGGCGGTGGTCTCGATTGTAGCCTGTCTGCTTCCTGCCCGTCGCGCGATGAAGGTCGATCCCATGGTGGCGCTTCGTTATGAGTGACGGAACACGGGCAGTCTGGCGGTGTGGTGGATCCGGCGATCGCGCTGCGAGGGAAATGAATGAGCTCTCCAGAGCGGAAACTTTCAGAACAAACGTGCATAACACGTCGACCGGCGCGCAGAAATTGCAGCTGACGATCTTTTTGATATTGCTCTTTTTCTTGATTGCGGGGCCTGTTTTCGGGGCAGAAGAGCTGCCGCGGATCGGATTCCTTGGCGCTCGCCTGAATGCATCCGGACGCGCAGGCGAGGGGAGCGCGATCGCCCGAGTCATCGAGGGAAGCGAAGCCCAGCGAATCGGTTTAACTACGAATGACAAGATCCTATCCCTAAACGGCCGCGCCGTAGACACCGATCTGGACGTCGAAAATTTTTTCTACCGGCAAGCGGCGAACGCGCGCGTCAACCTCGAAGTTCTTCGTGAAGGCAGGCGCCTCAAACTGGACGCAACCCTGCTACCGCTGCCGCGCGAGAATTTCGCCGGCCTCGAATATAGCTACGATTTCGTTCGCAACAGCAAGGGGCAGCGGCTGAGGACGATCGTCACGCGACCGGCGGGTTTGACCGGGAAGGTGCCGGCGATCTTCGTCGTCGGCTGGTTGAGTTGCGACTCCTGCGAATACCCGCTGCCCCCGGGAAGCG
Source organism: Chthoniobacterales bacterium (assembly GCA_013812515.1). Lineage (GTDB taxonomy): Bacteria > Verrucomicrobiota > Verrucomicrobiia > Chthoniobacterales > UBA10450 > JACCTI01. Next base: position 5,567 of record JACCTI010000307.1, on the reverse strand, counting down.
GCCTGGATCAGCTCCTTGCTTATCTGGTGAAGGATTCCGGTTACGCCGTCGTGCGAATGGACAAGCCCGGTGTCGGCGACAGCGAAGGCGTTTGCGCCGACACCGATTTCGAAGCGGAGATCACCGGCTACGAGGCGGCGTTCAAGAGCATCGAGGGATATCCGTTCATCGATCAGGAGCGTGTCGCGGTCGTAGGACTGAGCAATGGCGGAGGTTTCGCGCCTCTCGCGGCACCGGCTGCGCGCGTCAAAGGCTACATCGCGGTCGGCAGTTGGGGACGCACCTGGTACGAACACATGCTCGCGATCGAGCGAGAAAGTCGCGTGGCCAGAGGAATGGATCCCGCCAGAATCAACTCGGAGCTGAAAGCCTTGCTCGATTTCTATCGTCTTTATCTGGTGGAGAAGCAGACGCCGAAAGAAATTCTAGCTGCCCATCCGGAATCGAAAGGCATCTGGAACGACGGAGAAACGACGCAATATGGGCGGCCGGCCGCGTTCTATCAGCAGCTGCAGGATTTAAATCTCGGGCAAGCGTGGGCGGCGGTAAAGGTGCCGGTTCTGGTTCTGCGCGGAGAGTACGATTGGATCATGCCGCGCGCCGATGGTCACGCCATCGTCGAGTCGGTTAATAAGGACGCGCCACTCGCGCAGTATGTGGAACTCCCGCGAGTCACTCACGGTCTCTCGCAGTTCGATTCGTTAGCCGCGGCTGCTCAAGGCGTCCGAGGCGAGTACTTCAAACCGGTCGAGGCGACCGTAAGTGAGTTTCTGCGAAATGTTCTCAAATGACGCTGCCCTAGCTGGAGGATTATGCTGACTGACTTCAAATACGCCCTCCGGATGCTTATCAAAGCGCCCGGCTTCACCCTCATCGCGGTGCTCACGCTCGCGCTCGGCATCGGCGCAAACACCGCCATCTTCAGCGTCGTCGATACCGTCCTGTTGAGACCCTTGCCGTTCAAAACTCCCGAGCAGCTCGTCATGATCTGGGGCACTTCTGCGAAGGACCAGAACGCGAAGGAAACGGATTCCTTCCCCGACTTTTACGATTATCGCGAACAGAGCCAGAGCTTCAGCGCGATGGCGGCCTACACCGGGGCCGGCAGCGTCCTGAATGGAATGGGCGAAGCGCAGGAGCTAACCGGCGTGGCTGTCGCTGGTGATATTTTCAGCGTGCTCGGCGTCAACCCGATGCTCGGCCGCGGGTTCACGCCGGAGGAACTGAAAGTCGGCGCGCCCAATACCGTGATCCTCGGCCACGGCTTGTGGAAGCGCGCGTTCGGCAGGGATCCGAAAATCATTGGCCAGCAGGTCAACATGGCGGGCCGCAGTTGCACCGTCCTTGGCATCATGCCGCCGGGATGGAACTTCCCAGTCGGTCCCGAGACGCGCGATTTCATCGCGCCGTTGGAGCCGCTTACGGCGACAAGTGTGCCGCAGCGCGGTTCGCATTTTCTGCGTTTGATTGCACGGCTGAAACCGGGCGTGACGGTGGAGGGGGCCGCAGCGGAGATGAAACCCATCGCGACGCGGCTGGCGCAGCAGTATCCCGAAACGAACACAGACCGCGGCGTTGGAATAGTTCCGCTCCTGGATGATGTGGTGGGTGACGTGCGGCCGGCGTTGTTGGTCTTGTTAGGAGCGGTCGCTCTCGTGCTCCTGATCGCGTGCGCGAATGTCGCGAACCTTCTTCTCGCTCGCGCTGCCGCGCGCAGCCGTGAGATCGGCATTCGGGCCGCCCTCGGCGCCGGCCGGGCGCGCATCGTGCGACAGCTTCTCGCGGAGAGTTTCTTGCTCGCATTGCTGGGAGGCGCTGGCGGGCTCCTGCTCGCGTGGTGGGGCGTCGATCTGCTTGGGGCGTTCGGTCCCCGCGACGTGCCGCGAATTAACGATCTCCGCATCAACACCGGCGTCGTCTTTTTCACCTTCGGCCTCGCGATCCTGAGCACGATTGCTTTCGGATTAATCCCGGCTCTCCAAATCTCGCGCAGCAACGTCAACGAAGCGCTTCAGCAGGGAGCGAAAGGCTCGACCGGCGGGCTGCACGGCTCGCGGATGCGCGGCTTTCTTGTTGTCTCGCAAGTCTCGCTCTCGCTCTTGTTGCTGGCCGGTGCCGGCTTGCTCATCAAGAGCTTCTTGAATTTGCGCTCGACCAACCCGGGCTTTGAGCCTTCGCGTTTGCTGGTGCTCGATCAGGTAGTGCCGCGTACCACCTATTCGGAAGAAGACCGCCAGCGCCGCTTTTACGCGGAACTCATTCCGAAACTCAGCCGATTGCCGGGCGTGGAATCGGTCGGTGGCGCGACTCCCTTGCCCTTTAGCGACAATGATGCCGCGTCATCGTTTGCGATCGCGGGCCAACCGGCGCCCGCGCCCGGACAAAATCCGGACGCCTCTCATCTGATTGTCGTCCCTGGATATTTCCGGACGATGAAAATTCCGCTCCGCAACGGCCGCGATTTCAATGAGCACGACACAGAGCGCTCGGGACTTGTTGTGATTGTGAACGAGTCCTTCGCACAACGTTTTCTGCCCAACGTCGATCCGCTCGGCCAGCGCGTGCTTCTCCAGCGCGAGGGGAAAGAACCCGACGTGCTCGAGGTGGTGGGCGTGGTCGCGGACAGCAAGCACAACACGTTGGGAGAAGCAATCCAGCCGGAGATGTATCAACCGCTCGCGCAAGCGCCGAACCGGAGACTCTGGATCGTTTTGCGCGTAGCGAACGCAAAGCTCAGCGGGTTGGACGCGAGCGTGCGCAGAATCGTGCACGAACAGGATCCCGATCTCTTCGTCCGTAATCTCGAGCCCATGGAATCGTTGATTGGTCAGGGACTGGCGCAGCCGCGTTTCAATATGATGCTGCTCGGGATTTTCGCGACCGTGGCAATGATTCTGGCGGCGATTGGGATCTACGGCGTGATCGCTTATAGCGTGACGCAACGGACACGCGAGATCGGGATTCGCATGGCGCTTGGCGCGCAGCGCACACAGATGCTCGGGATGGTGTTGCGGCAAAGCCTGACAGTGGTGATGATCGGCATTGCCATCGGGCTGGTCGCTGCCTTTGCTGCAACGCGGTTGCTCGCCAGCCTCCTTTATGGTGTCGGTGCGAATGACGTTTTCACCTATGCGAGCGTCGTCTTCTTGCTAGGCGCAGCGGCTTTTCTTGCCAGTTACATCCCTGCGCGTCGCGCCATGAAAGTCGATCCGATGATCGCGCTGCGCTATGAATGAGCCTGCCGCTTGCGACGGAACACGGCCGTCTCGGCTGTGCGGCCGACGGGCGTCTCGCCTGTCGCTTCTAAATCCAGCAGGCGAGACGCCCGCGAGCCGCACAGGCTGGAAGCCCGTGCTCCGTCGGCGGCGAAGCCGCTGAATCCAGCTTATGATAAACGATCTCAAATATGCGTTCCGCGTGCTGTTGAAAGCTCCGGCTTTCACGGCCATCGCCATCGCCACACTCGCGCTCGGCATCGGCGCGAATACCGCCATCTTTACGGTAGTAAATGGAGTGCTGCTTCGGCCGTTGTCGTACCCCCACCCGGAGCAGCTCGTGACGCTGCGTTCCCAACAGTCGGTGCCGGAACTGGAGGACATCGCGACGCAAAGCCAATCGTTCGAAAGCGTGGGAGGCCTCTCGTTGCAGGCGGCGGATTACTCCGGTGGAGCCGAACCGATTCAGCTCGATCTCGGGCTCGTAAGCGGAGATTTCTTCCGGGTCTTCGGCGCGCGGACGGCGCTCGGTCGCACGATTTCGGCGGACGACGATCGGTTCGGCGGCGCGAGCGTGCTCGTGCTGAGCCACGCGCTCTGGCAACGGCAGTTTGGTTCTGATCCCGGCGTGCTGGGCCGCGCGATCACGGTTGCGGGGCAGAGCTACACCATTATCGGAGTGACCGCGCCGGACTTCCGCACGCCGCGCGGCAATCTCGACGCGTTCGCTCCGGTGCACGTTTTCTACCCGCTCGCGGCAAAGTCGCGCGGCGCTCATCTCTTGCGGGCTTATGCGCGACTGAAGCCGGGCGTTACGATGGCTGGCGCGCAGAATGAACTGCGCGTGGTCGATCAACGCCTGGCGCAGGCGTATCCCGATGAGAACAAGCAGCGCGAATCGACGCTCCTTCCGTTGCACGAACGCATGGTCGGAGAGATCCGGCCGGCGCTGCTCGTACTCTTCGGAGCCGTCGGTCTGCTGCTGCTGATCGCGTGCGCGAACTTCGCGAACCTGCTGCTCGTCCGCATCGACACGCGCAAACAGGAGCTCACGATTCGCGCGGCGCTCGGCGCCGGACGCTGGCGACTGATTAGACAGATTCTGGTCGAGAGCACGTTGCTTGCGCTGCTCGGAGGCGTCGCGGGTTTGCTGCTCGGGAGCTGGGGCGTCGACGCGCTCCTTGCGTTGAAACCCGCGGATCTGCCGCAGGTGGCCAGCATCTCGCTCGACCGGTCCGTCCTCGCCTTCACTTTCCTGCTCTCGTTAGGCACCGGCCTTCTCTTCGGATTTCTTCCCGCCTGGCAGGCCACGCGCATCGACGTGGACGGCGTGGTGCCGAACTCGGCGCGCAGCATCACGCCGGCGCGTTCCCGTTTGCGGAGCGTGCTCGTCGTGGCCGAGCTGAGCCTTGCTCTCCTGCTGCTGATCGGCGCCGGGCTGCTCGGAAAAGCGTTCTCGCGCCTAACGAATGTCGCGCCCGGCTTCGTGACGAAGGACGTGCTAACGATGCGGGTCGAGTTGCCGGAGGCGCGCTACAAGGAAATCACGCGGCAGACGCAGTTCCGTGAACAGGCGCTCGAGAACCTGAACAGCCTGCCGGGCGTACAAGCCGCGATGATTAGCGAACTGCCGATGGGCGGAAACTCGATCAACCATAACTTCGTGATCGAAGGACGACCGGAGCTGAATGTCGGCGAGGAGCCGGAACTCTACTCGCGGAGCGTGGCCGGCGATTACTTTGGGGTTCTCGGAATCCCGTTGCTGCAAGGCCGCACTTTGACACGCGACGATGGACCGAACACGCCCCTCGTCGGGGTGATTAACGCCAGCATGGTCCGCCGATATTTCCGCGACGCGGACCTGATCGGTGCGCGCATTCGGTGGGCGCGCGATGAGGGCGTTAGCTGGATTACGATCGTCGGCGTCGTCGGCGACGTGCGGCATTTCGGGCTCGCCCAAGATGAGGAACCCGCGATCTACACGCCCTACGCGCAATCGGGACAGGCTTGGAAACGTTGGAGCGAATTCGTGGTGCGCACCCCGGGCACGGGCGATCGGTTGGCCGTCCTCGCACAGCTGAAAAACGTGCTGTGGAAGGTGGACCCATCGTTGCCTGTCACGCAGGTGCGTTCGATGAGCGAGGTCATGGCGGTCTCGCTCGCGGAGCGGCGCTTCAACGCGCTTCTTCTCGGCGCGTTCGCCGCGGTCGCTTTGCTGCTGGCGAGCGTCGGACTCTATGGCGTGCTCGCTTTCACGGTGGCGCAACGCACACGTGAAATCGGCATTCGCATCGCGCTTGGCGCACGAGCCGGCCATGTGCTCCGTCTCGTTCTGCGGCAGGGTCTCACGCT